>JAEZPN010000048.1 GCA_023413645.1 Bacteroidota bacterium | reverse complement strand
CATTCTACGAGCCCGGAGACTTGAAGGATACAACTAAAGAGTAAGCAGTTATGAAAGAGACAATAATCATTGCAGGTTTCGGAGGACAGGGTGTCCTCACTATGGGTAAGATTTTGGCTTACTCTGGTATTATGCAGGATATGGAGGTAACTTGGATGCCTTCATACGGTCCTGAGATGCGTGGTGGTACCGCTAACGTAACCGTTATCCTCTCGGATAAGGCTATTTCATCGCCCATCGCTCATGAGTTCGATTGCGTAGTGGTTTTGAACCAGCAGTCTATGGATAAGTTCGAGAGCCAGGTTAAGCCCGGTGGCGTTCTTATCTACGACACAAACGGTATCACAAGCCACCCCACTCGTACAGATATTAGCATCTACCAGATCGACGCTACTGCAGAGTGCGCACGTTTGGGCCAGGCTAAGTTGTTCAACACTATGATTTTGGGTGCTTACCTCAAGGTTCGCCCTGTTGTAGCTATGGAGAACGTAATGGCTGGTTTGAAGAAGACTTTGCCCGAGCGCGCATGGAAGATGTTGCCCCAGAACGAGGAGGCAATCAAGCACGGTGGCGAGATTATCCGTCAGGTGCGCTAATGCAAGATGCGGCGCCTAAGGCGTCACGTCAAAATGAGACCGAGGTACATAAGTGCCTCGGTCTCTCTTTTATGTCACGTAAGCACTCGCCGAGAGGCTCTACACTCGGTTCCTTATGACATGGTGTGCGCGCTACCCTACCGTCATTTGGCATATAACTTGTTCGAGGTGTGGTGAACTAAATTATGGTTTCACTAAAAATTAAAAATGTCTTATGAAACACTTTGGACTATCACTTATGGTTCTTGTGGCGATGCTTCTTTCAGGTGGTACTGCCTTGGCGCAGAGTCACCACGATAAGCACGCTAAGGGTTGCGACGCTAAGGATGCAGAGGTAGCGAAGGTCTTTATGGAGACCTCACGCAAAGGCTTCCAGCAGCCACACAACCCTCAGTTTATCTTCACCGCGCCAAACGACAAATTCATGCTCGGTCTTGGTGCTACCGTCACACTCCGCACGAGCTATGACTTTATGGGCGCTGTGGGTAACATCGACTTCGTGACCTACGATATCCCTATGAATAAGGGCTATGCCAACCAGCAGCGCGTGATGATGGATGCCTCGACATCGCGAATATTCCTTAAGGGTGTCATCAACACCGACTGTTTAGGTCGCATCGTGGCATACACCGACATCGACTTCCGCGGTGGCGATGAGTTCTCCTATCTACCCCGCCTTCGCTCTGCATACGTGCAGATGTTGGGTTTTACAGTGGGTCGTGATGTAACAACCTTCTGCGACCTTATGGCAGCACCCCAGACAATCGACTTTCAGGGTCCCAATGCCTACAACTTCCGCTTTACGGAGATGATACGCTGGGAGAATACCTGCTGGGATAAGCACATAACATTCGGCGTTGCGGCAGAGGTACCCACGGTTAATGCCACCTATGGCGAGAACTTCTCGGCTATCTACCAGCGTGTACCCGACGGTATTGCCTATGTGCAGTATGCGTGGGGCAAGGAGCGCACAAGCCACATACGCGTTTCGGGTGTCGTACGCGACATGTACCTACACAACAACCGTACGGGCGAGAACACCACACAGTTTGGTTGGGGCGTGCAGCTTAGCGGACATATCGAGGCAGGTAAGTGGGTAGACTTCTACATGAATGGTGTCTATGGTCGTGGCATCACCCCCTACATCAACGACTTGATGGGTACACCCTACGACATTACTTACGATCCCAACGACCCTACACGCCTACAGACATTGCCTATGTGGGGCTGGCAGGCAGCAGCGCAGCTCAACATAATGCCCAACAAATTCTGGTTGGCAGGTGGCTACTCTGAGGTGCACCTCGAGAAGCACAACGGCACACTCTCCGACACGCAGTATTCACGAGGTCACTACATCTTCGCTAACGCCTTCTACAACGTTACGCGCAACTTCACCGTGGCACTTGAGTATCTGCATGGTGGCAGAGTTAACGCCAGCGACGCTAAGGGCGATGCAAACCGCCTAAGCATCATGGCACAGTACAGTTTCTAAGTAGCCTAAAGGGGTCTCCAAATAGCGGAGACCCCTACTCTTTTCTACTTAAGGATTTGCTACAACTGATTTTTTCGGTATCTTTGCGCCACTATGAAGTCTCTATCACACATATTGGCCATTGTTGCCATCACAGCACTCTCGGTGGGCATTGCACTCCTTGCTACACCTAAGCATACCACACCCCAAACTCCCGAAGCACCAAAGGTTGTGTGCGACACCGTACGCCTTATGTTTGGCGGCGACTTTATGCAACACATGCCGCAAGTAGAAGCAGCACGCACAGCCGATGGCCGCTACGACTATAGCCGCTCTACGGAGTATATAGCACCGCTGTTTCGCGAGGCAGATGTAGCAGTCATAAACCTCGAGACTACAATATCTACTACAGGTCACTACTCGGGTTACCCATGCTTCGCATCTCCCGTGGAAGTGGTGGATGAGTTCGAGGCAATGGGCATAGATATAGCCCTCTTGGCAAACAACCACTGCTGCGACCGCATGGCACGAGGAATAGAGACAACCATAGAGCAACTCGAGTTACATGGCATAGCACACACTGGCGTATATACCGATAGTGTAGACTACGCCAAGAACAACATCCAGCGTTTCGAGCGTCGAGGCGTGAGGTTTGCACTAGTGAACTACACCTACGGCACAAATGGCATACCCGTCCCCAAGGGCAAGTTCGTAAACCACATAGACACCACCATCATCAAGCGCGACCTGCGCACCATAGATCGTGATAGCGTAGACTGCATAATCGCCTGCATGCACTGGGGCAACGAGTACGAGCGCCACGAGAACCGTGAGCAACGTCGTCTCGCAGAGCTATTGCAGCGTGAGGGTGTCGATGTCATCATCGGAAGCCACCCTCACGTCGTGCAACCCTTCTATGCCGACTCCACAAGCGTTGTTTTCTACTCGCTCGGCAACCTTGTATCTAACCAGCAGCGTCACTACACCGACGGAGGTCTTATCGCCGAGGTCGAGGTCATACGATGCGACACCATGGAGGGTTTACACTACCGCGCTACAGCACACCCCGTATGGGTGCTATGCCCCGGTTACCGCATCCTTCCCCGCTCTGTGGGTGATACACTCACCATGCCCGCAGCATCACGCAAGCTCTACGAGCGCTTCATGCGTGAGACCGACGAGCTACTCTATCGCTAATAGTTGTCGGCCATAGGCTCAAAGAAGCGCTGCTCATGCTCACATGATGGGCATAGTTTGGGCGCCATAGAGGCCTTGATGATGTAACCGCAGTTGCGGCACTGCCACACTATCTCGCCATCACGGCGGAAGAAGTCGCCAGCTGTAAGGCGGCTCAAGAGCTTTAGATAGCGACGCTCGTGCTCCTTCTCCACCTCTGCCACATGCTTAAACGTTAGGGCAATTTTCTGGAAGCCCTCGGCATGTGCCGTCTCAGCAAACGAGGCATACAATACCTCCCACTCCTCGTGTTCACCCTCTGCCGCAGCTATGAGGTTATGCTCCGTGGTGCTAATTACACCCGCAGGATATGAGGCGTTGTGTATGGTAGCCATGCCGCCCTCCAAGTACTTAAAGAAGCGCTTAGCATGCTCCTTCTCCTGGTCTGCCGTGACGTCGAAGATGGCTGCAATCTGCTCGTAGCCCTCCTTCTTCGCCTGCGAAGCAAAATAGTTGTATCGGTTGCGCGCCTGGCTCTCGCCAGCAAAGGCTTTGAGTAGGTTCTCCTCTGTGAGTGTTCCCTTCAATGAGTTTTTCATAATCACTAAATTAAGTTAAACAATGGTGTTATCACACGCCACCGCAGCAAAAGATGCGCCAAAGAGCGCATATATTATATATATAGGTATTGTCACAACTAAACCTCACGAAGCCTAATTTACTAATAGGCAATATATTTGATGGTATAAGGGGTGTGTGAGGTAGAGATTAAAACTAAATTTTTTGAAAAAATATCTAAAATAGTTTGGTTGTTTCGAAAAAAAGCATTAATTTAGCATAAGCAAAAACGAAATAAATATTACCAAATTATTAAACCTAATAATTACCGAACTATGATTATTACATTTAACGAGTTGCGCCGCATCAAGGACAAGTTGCCTAGCGGTAGTTCACAGCGCATTGCAGACGAGTTGGGAATCGACGTTGATACAGTACGTAACTATTTTGGTGGCAAGCACTTCGACGCTAAGGAGGGTGTAGGCATTCACATCGAGCAGGGTCCTGACGGTGGTGTAGTTACTTTGGACGACACTACAATTTTTGATGCTGCAATGCGTATCTTGAACGAGCAAAAATAACATTGCTTTTGCAGCGCGCAACGCTTTGCATCAGACTTAAATGGCGAGGGGTAAAAATGATACCTTTCGCCATTTTGGTTTTAGCGGCTACTGATAGCCGAGTTTCAAAAAAAATCACTTGCTCATAACCGCTCATTTCCAAATAATTTGTATCTTTGCCTGATATTGAAACGCTAATACTATCCAACTATGGAAGAGATAATTACAAACTATAAGCGCGAGGACATCTACAACCAGGAGAACATCGCAGAACTTATGATGCACTACCGCGAGATTTTGCGTCTCCTTGGCGAGGACCCCGACCGCGAAGGTCTTATCAAGACTCCCGAGCGTGTTGCGAAGGCTATGTCGTTCATTACCAAGGGTTATGCACAGGATCCCATCGCCATTCTCCAGTCAGCAATGTTCAAGGAGGAGTACCAGCAGATGGTGCTTGTGAAGGATATCGAGCTCTTCTCTGTGTGTGAGCACCACATGCTCCCCTTCATCGGCAAGGCACACGTTGCATACATCCCCAACGGTCACATCACTGGCCTCTCGAAGATTGCCCGCGTGGTGGAATGCTTCGCTCGCCGCCTTCAGGTTCAGGAGCGCCTAACTGTGCAGATTCGCGATAGCATCCAGCAGGCACTTAACCCAGCAGGTGTTGCCGTAGTTATCGAGGCAAGCCATACTTGTATGCAGATGCGCGGTGTCGAGAAGCAGCGCTCCGTTACCACAACATCGGCATTTACAGGTTGTTTCCTCTCTGACTTGCGCACTAGAGAGGAGTTCATGCAGTTGATTAAGTAATCAACTATAACCACTTAACACTATGCGTGTTGTAATCGGACTTTCGGGAGGTGTTGACTCTTCGGTGGCAGCATACTTGCTCAAAGAGCAGGGACATGAGGTCATCGGACTATTCATGCGCAACTGGCACGACACTACGGGTACGCTCGAGGGCGACTGTCCATGGTACGACGACCAGGTTTTCGCCGAGCTCGTAGCCAAACGCCTCGACATAGAGTTTCACTATGTTGATCTATCCGAGGAGTACCGCAAGCGCGTAGTAGAGTATATGTTTGCGGAGTATGAGGCGGGACGCACACCCAACCCCGACGTGCTCTGCAACCGCGAGATAAAGTTCGACGTTTTCCTCAAAGAGGCACTCAAGCTCGGTGCCGAGCGTGTTGCTACGGGTCACTACTGCCGTCGTGAGGAATGGACTGACAATGAGGGCATTACACACTATCGTCTTTTGGCGGGTAGTGACGGTAATAAGGACCAGAGTTATTTTCTCTGTCAGCTTACACAGGAGCAGTTGCGATACGCCATGTTCCCCATTGGCGACATCACAAAACCCGAGGTTAGACGCATCGCCGAGGAGCAGAAATTAGCCACCGCAAAGCGCAAAGACTCGCAGGGCATATGCTTCGTTGGCAAGGTTGACTTGCCCGTATTTCTACAGCAGCAACTCAAGGCCAAAGAGGGTAATATCCACGAGATACTACCCCACTCGCCACGCTTCGTTCGTAACTGCCAAGAGGATGATTACAAAACACTTGCCGAGCCTTATCGCCTCACTGTACGCGACGGCAAGAAGATTGGCACACATCAGGGTGCGCACTTCTACACCATCGGTCAGCGCAAGGGTTTAGGCATTGGCGGACGCAAGGAGTCGCTATTTATCATCGGCACAGATGTCAAGGAGAATGTGGTCTTTGTGGGCGAGGGCGACAGCCACCCCGGACTACACCGCAAGGCGCTACGCATACTCCCCGATGAGGTGCACTGGATAGACCCCACGGAGGCTATGCAGGAGGGCGAGCGTCGCAGGTATATGGTGCGCATACGCTACCGTCAACCTCTACAATCAGCAGAGCTTATATGCGACAGCGAGGGCATGTATATCCTTTTTGACGAACCACAGAGAGGCATCACAGCGGGTCAGTTTGCGGCATGGTATAGTGGCGACATATTGGTCGGCAGCGGCGTGATAGAAAAGTAGGAATTATAGAATATAGTGAACTTAGGGAGTTTAGGGAGAGGCAAGTGCCAATATCCTTAAGCTCCCTAAACTCATTAAAAACCTCAGATACACGCCTATTTTTCTCGCATAATTATTGCATTTTCGAAAATTATTTTTTACTTTTGTAAGCTATTCGTGGTCAAATTGACCAATTCGAGTAGCATATACGAGACAATTATCACATTAACTATTTATAAAACAAACGATTATGGCAGATGTAAAGCGTGTCTATACCTTTGGCAACAAGGAGGCTGAGGGTAATGGCAAGATGCGAGAGTTGCTCGGCGGTAAGGGTGCTAACCTCGCTGAGATGAACTTGATCGGTATTCCTGTACCTCCAGGATTCACCATCACAACCGACACTTGTTCGGAGTACTACAAGGAGGGTAAGGAGCGTGTTATCGAGTTGTTGCGTCCCGAGGTGGAGGCAGCTATTAAGAACATCGAGAACCTCACTGGTCGCAAGTTTGGCGACACTACACTTCCTCTTTTGGTTTCAGTACGTTCTGGTGCACGCGCATCAATGCCTGGTATGATGGATACAATCCTTAACCTCGGTATGAACGATGAGGCTGTTGAGGCTATCGCAAAGCTCTCTGGCAACCCACGTTTCGCATGGGATTCATACCGTCGTTTCGTACAGATGTACGGCGACGTTGTTCTCGACATGAAGCCCCAGTCAAAGGAGGATCAGGATCCATTCGAGGTTATCATCGAGGCTCAGAAGGAGAAGCGCGGTGTTAAGGCTGACACAGACCTTACAACTGACGACCTTAAGGAGCTCGTAGCAGCATTCAAGGCTGCAGTTAAGGAGCAGACAGGTAAGGAGTTCCCCACAAGCGCTTGGGAGCAGCTTTGGGGTGCTATCTGCGCAGTGTTCGGTTCATGGATGAACGAGCGTGCTATCCTCTACCGTAAGCTCAACAACATCCCTGAGGCATGGGGTACAGCAGTATCTGTTCAGGCGATGGTATTCGGTAACATGGGTGAGAACTCAGCAACTGGTGTAGCATTCTCTCGTGACGCTGCAACTGGTGAGAACATCTTCAACGGTGAGTACCTCATCAACGCACAGGGTGAGGACGTAGTAGCAGGTATCCGTACACCTCAGCAGATCACTATCGAGGGTTCAAAGCGTTGGGCTGCAGCTCAGAACATCTCTGAGGAGGAGCGCGCTTCTAAGTATCCTTCATTGGAGGAGGTTATGCCTGAGGTATATGCTGAGCTTAACGGCATCCAGAAGCACCTCGAGACATACTTCACAGATATGCAGGATATCGAGTTCACAATCCAGGACGGTAAGCTTTGGATGTTGCAGTGCCGCAACGGTAAGCGTACAGGTGCTGCGATGGTGAAGATCGCTATGGATATGCTCCGTGAGGGTCTCATCGACGAGAAGACAGCAGTTTTGCGTTGCGAGCCCGAGAAGCTCGACGAGTTGCTCCACCCCGTATTCGACAAGAAGGCTATCAAGAGCGCAAAGGTTATCGTTAAGGGTCTTCCCGCATCTCCCGGTGCAGCTACAGGTCCCGTAGTGTTCTTCGCAGACGACGCTGAGAAGGTTCTCAACGAGACAGGCCAGAAGGCTATCCTCGTTCGTATCGAGACATCACCCGAGGATTTGAAGGGTATGTTGGATGCAGCAGGTATCCTCACAGCACGTGGCGGTATGACATCACACGCAGCGGTTGTTGCTCGTGGTATGGGTAAGTGCTGCGTATCAGGTGCAGGTGAGTTGGAGATCGACTACAAGGCTCGCACTATCAAGGTTAACGGCTTCGAGATTAAGGAGGGTGACTGGATCTCATTGAACGGTTCTACAGGTGAGGTTTACCTCGGTCAGGTTGCTACACAGGCAGCTAACCTCGACGGTGACTTCGGTCAGCTCATGGAGCTCGCTGGCAAGTACGCTACAATGAACGTACGCGCTAACGCAGATACTCCTCGCGACGCTGAGCAGGCATTCGCATTTGGTGCACAGGGTATCGGTCTTTGCCGTACAGAGCACATGTTCTTCGAGGGCGACCGTATCAAGGCTATCCGCGAGATGATCCTTTCAGATGATGAGGATGGTCGTCGTGTAGCTCTTTCTAAGCTTCTTCCTATGCAGCGTGGCGACTTCGAGGGCTTGTTCAAGGTTATGAATGGCTACCCCGTTATCGTACGTTTGCTCGATCCACCTTTGCACGAGTTCGCTCCTAACACCGAGAAGGATCAGCAGGATATGGCAGATGCTATGGGCATCCCCGTAGAGAAGGTTAAGGCTAAGGTTGAGGCTTTGCACGAGGTTAACCCAATGTTGGGTCACCGTGGTTGCCGCCTTGGTAACACATATCCTGAGATTACTGAGATGCAGGCTCGCGCTATCATCGAGGCTGCTATGAACGTTAAGGCTCAGGGCACTGACGTGAAGGTTGAGATTATGGTTCCGTTGGTAGGTAACCACAAGGAGTTGCGCTACCAGAAGAACATCATCGACGAGGTTGCAAAGCAGGTATTTGCAGAGCGTAACGACAAGATTGACTATATGGTAGGTACAATGATTGAGGTTCCACGTGCTGCAGTTACTGCTAACCAGATTGCAGAGGTTGCAGAGTTCTTCTCATTCGGTACTAACGACCTTACTCAGATGACTCTTGGTTTCTCTCGTGACGATATCGCGAAGTTCTTGCCAGTATACTTGGAGAAGAACATCCTCAAGGCAGACCCATTCAAGGTATTGGATCGCAACGGCGTAGGTTAGCTTGTTCGTGAAGCTGTATTCAAGGGTCGCACAACACGTCCAGACTTGAAGTGTGGTATCTGCGGTGAGCACGGTGGTGAGCCATCATCTGTAGAGTTCTGCCACTACGCTGGTTTGAACTATGTAAGCTGCTCTCCATTCCGTGTACCTATCGCACGTTTGGCAGCCGCTCATGCAGCTCTTAACGAGTAGTATTAGAATATAACAAAAAAATATGGGTTGCTCCTCGGAGTAGCCCATATTTTTTTTGGCGATATACCTTTACGTGGGGATAAAAT
>JAEZPN010000038.1 GCA_023413645.1 Bacteroidota bacterium | reverse complement strand
TTGCGTGTTTGGGGACTACGTAGGTTACCCGTATTGTAGAGCATCAACACGCCGCGATCAGCCATGGGAGCCTCCTCACGCATCTGGTGCAAGCGCACCGTAACGCTAAGCGTCATGCCCTGCTCGTGGAGTAGAAAGCATGTATATTCGCAGAGGGCGAAGAAGATGTGGCGTGTACTCTCGGTCCAGTCGCAGTCGTATTGTATCTCCTTGATATCACCCAACTCGTTGTACGACGCCATAGCTATGATGCGCTCAACAATAATATTGGCATACCAATACTCAGCGCCCTCCATCTGGCGTAAGCCATCGACGGTGATGTATGTTACGGGTATTACCTCCACGCCATATGGCACAGTGCCATCAAAGCGTGTTGTAGCGATGGGCACAGCCATCATGCGCTGCTCGATGTCATCATACTCAGCAGCGATGTCAAAGAGACGGATGTAGAGACGGCCGATGTCGTGGTTCTCCATGAATGCCAACTCCTCGGCCGAGGGGTTGTAGACACCCTTCCAGTGGTAGATAGCGTTGGTGGGCTCGAGTTTCTCACTCTTTGTACCACCTCCGCTCTGCGTTGCACTGCAGGCGATAGCCGCAAGGAGCATCACTCCCATAGCGGCAAAAAGTGTAAGACGATGTTTCATGATATGTTGTTTTTATTGTTTGTTGCTACGCAAATATGCAACTAAAAAACAACACAGCCGAACCTTTTAGGCTCGGCTGTATGAAACATATGTTGGAGTGTATGAAGTGTACTCGAAGATGCAATTTGCTACTCTATTATAGAGCCACACTACTGTCATTTACAACTCTCCATACGATGTAGTTAGTGTTCTTTGGCATCTTACCACGACCAGTGTAGAAGTTGGGCGTACCGAACTCGTGCTTGTCGCCATTGCGGTCTATTGCCCAGCCATATGCCTCGCTACCAGCAAGGTTTACAGCATTGTCAACACCGAGGTCTACGAGTGCCTGAGTGAAGTCGTGGAAAGACTCCTTCGTGAGGCTCTCAATCATGAATATCTCACCCTTACGCTCGCATATAGCACGACGTATAGACTTGTTCTTGGGCTCGTTTGCCACGAACTTACCATTATCGACCAAGGGGTACTGACGGAAGAAGTAACCTCCTCTATTTATCGCCTCCTCGAAGAGTGGTGAGTTGTCCGCAACGCCTATCGTCACCTCACCATCTATTGAGGCGCAGAAACCTCGCATAGATAGTCCCCATGCTAAGGGTTCGCCCTCGAGGACAAAGGCACCGAGGATGGCGTGGTTATCAGCACGTATGAATGCCGCCTCGGCAGTGTAGATGATGTCGTCGGCCTCTCTATCTACCTTACCAACATGTAGCGTTAGGTCGGCGTTGTGGGGGATGTATATGCGTAGGGGCACGTCGTTGATTGTCGTGTCGCGCAACTCAGCAAATCCGCGCTCCGAGGCCGCAACACTTATGCGCGAGAGGTGCGTGTCGTCGATAACCTTAGGCTCCACAACTACGGGAAGCTCCTCACCATAAATGGGAATCGGGGCCTTATGCTGTGGTGCTTGCTCCGAGTCGCTACCGCCAATGAAGATAAGGGCAAGAATAGCTCCCACGATGGCAACCAGGACGATGGCGATAAGTACCACGCGCTTAGTGTTGCCACCCTCGTCGGAGTGACCAATGATGCGGATCTCGTCATCACTGATGTCGTCGTATCTCTCTTTCTTACTCATAATTACTTTATACTCTTTTCAATCTCCTCCTTAAGCTGCTTCAACGCCTCCTTCGATGCCGACACTGTATGGCTAAATGTGCGGATGTCGGAGAGGGTGAGTTTCTGCTTTGTGACGTTTATGTAATAGACGTAGGAGCGGTTGATGATGATACTCTTACCGATGCGGATGAACAATCGACCATACTCCTTACCGAGCTGCTCGGATATCATCTTCTCGATCTGTCCGAGCTGATATGATATCATGCGCATCTCGCCGTCGGTCTGCACAAGCGTCGAGTAGTTACCGTCGGAAGATATATATACGACATTTTCGGGCGCTATCTGCACCAGGTCGTTTGCGGTCGATATGATTAGTAGTTTTGCCATTGCTCGGTTTTGTTACAACAAAGGTAGCACGCGAAAACGTTACTGCAAAATTATTTTATATATAATGTATAAAATATGCGGTTTTCTGTATGAAATAGCAAAAATAGAGAGGGTCATGGATATCATATTTGATTAGCACCGCTACCCAAATTTTTTGTTAGAAAGGGTTGTATGTGGACTCGATAAAGAGAAAGAGCGGATGGGACATACTTGATGTATTTCCCATTCGCTCTTTGGATTGAGAGGCCGCAGACGGCCCTTTATCACAGGAAATTTAATTTCTTGTTAGAGTGGTGTAGATGTGTCGCTGACATGAAAAATCCACCAATGGGTAGTACTCAGTACATCCCATTGGTGGATTTGATTGACGCGGCGCAGATGCGCCTCTATCACAAGAAATTACTTCTCCTCTGCAGCAGCCAACTTAGCAGCCTTCTTACGCTGGCAGTCGTATGCGATAGGTGTAGCGATAAATACTGAAGAGTATGTACCGATTACAACACCCAAGATCAACGCGAAGACGAAACCACGGATGGTCTCACCACCGAAGAAGAAGATAGCCAAGAGGGTTACCAAGGTAGTCATTGATGTATTCACAGTACGTGACAATGTAGCGCAGATAGCGTTGTCGATATTGGTCTTGATATCACGCTTAGGATAGAGACCAATGTACTCACGAATACGGTCGAAGATAACCACTGTATCGTTGATAGAGTAACCGATGATTGTAAGGATCGCTGCGATGAACGCCTGGTTGATCTCCATTGCAAAAGGCATCACGCTATAGAGCATAGAGAAGATACCAATTACGAGGAATGCGTTGTGTGCGAGGGCTGCTGTAGCACCCAAAGCCCACTGCCAACGGCGGAAACGGATAGCGATGTAGATACCGATTGCGAGGAGCGAGATAACAACAGCGATTACTGAGTTGCGTGTCATCTCACCAGAGATAGAGCTACCTACCTGCTGGCTGCTCTCGATACCATACTTATGCTCATCAGTGATAGTACGGAAGTCGTTCAACTCCATCTCCTGATTTGCATAGAGGCCCTTCAATGCGTTGTAGAGAGTCTCCTCGAGGATGTAGTTAGCATTGTTGTTAGCGATCTGCTCGGGTGTAGCTGTATCGTCGAGTACGGGAACAGTAGGCTCGAACTGAGTCTTGATACGGAATGTGTTTTCCGCAACGTTACCGATACGAGCAACATCTACTGACTTGTTTGCAGCGCTCTCGCCCTCAAATGCAGCCTCGATAGCGTCACGTACATCATCCTCGCTTACAGTCTGGTCGAACTTAACAACATAGTGGCGACCACCAGTGAAGTCGATACCGAGGTTGAAACTATTCTCGCGAACTACGATAGAGATGATAGACGCAAGGATAAGAACACCTGAGATGATGTATGAGAACTTACGCTTCTCGATGAATGAGAACTTAACATTCTGCAAGAAGTTCTCAGAGAACTTAGATGAGAATGAGCAAGTGCCACGACGCTCTGCACGACCCTCGAGCAATACGCGAGTGATGAAGATAGAGCAGAAGAGCGAAGTGATGATACCGAGTACGAGGGTTGTAGCGAAGCCCTTAACAGGACCTGTACCGAAGAAGAAGAGAACCGCACCAGTGATGATTGTTGTGAGGTTACCGTCGATGATTGCAGAGTAAGCATTCTTGAAACCATCCTTGATAGCGAGCATCAAGCCCTTACCACCACGCAACTCCTCCTTGATACGCTCGAAGATGATAACGTTAGCATCCACAGCCATACCCATAGTAAGTACGATACCTGCGATACCAGGAAGTGTCAATACTGCGCCTGTAGATACGAGTACACCCATGAGCAACAATACGTTGAACAAGAGGGCTGCGTTAGCCATCCAACCAGCAGTTCTGTAGAAGAATGCCATGTAGATAAGTACGAGCACGAATGCGATAGCGAACGAGATAAGACCCGCCATGATAGAGTCAGCACCGAGTGATGGACCAACAACCTCCTGAGAGATGATTGTTGCAGGTGCAGGAACCTTACCAGAGTTCAAAACGTTTGCAAGATCCTCAGCCTCCTGTGCAGTGAAACCGCCAGTGATAGATGAGCGACCGCCGTCGATACGATCGTTTACATTAGGTGCAGAGTAAACTACGTTATCCATAACGATTGCAAGGGGCTTACCGATGTTCTTCTCAGTGAGGTCACCCCACATAGCAGCAGCCTTGCTGTTCATTGTCATAGATACCTCGAAGCCACCAAACTGACCTGAGTTAGCCTTAGCCTCAACGATGCCAGAACCATCCATTGCGGGAACCAAACCACCGTTGCCCTGGAGAGCGTAAAGTGTGAAGATACCACCACGTGTGCCATCCAAAGTGTTCTTGTTAGACCAAGCGATCAAAACCTCGCCGTTAGTGATGTCGTTCAACTTAGCCTGAACCTCCTCATAAGCGAGGTAATCGTTGATCTTATCCATGTTCTCCTTGCTTGTAGCAGCGAAAACGTGACCACCAACGCGACCTGTCTGAGTCTTACCCTCACGATCCTTGAAAGGATACTCTGCTACGAGAAGTGAAGAGAAAGGACGAAGATTCTCCTCCTTAACAACCTCTACCTCAGCAGTCTCAGTCTCCTCAGTTGCCTCAGCAGCCTCAGTCTCCTCAACAACCTCAGTTGCCTCTACCTCCTCAGACTCAGCAAGAGCAGCCAATACGCATGCGTCAGCCTCGCCATTGTAGAAGAAGTTGTAAAGCTCATAGATTGTAGAAGACTCGCATACCTCCCAGAACTCGAGTGATGCAGTAGAAGCAAGAAGCTTTGCTGCGCTCTCGGGATCGTCAACACCAGGCAACTCAACCAAGATACGGTTTGTATCGTTGATGCGCTGGATGTTAGGCTGGATCACACCAAGAAGGTCGATACGATCGCGAAGAACGCGGTCCATATTCTCAACAGAGCTCTCGATGTAAGACTCCAAGTTATCAGTAATCTCTGACTTGTCGTCTGTCTCGTAGATAGCCTTGAGATCCTTAGAAGTGAGTTTATTGAGGTAAGTTGCGATAACATCAGCATCTGAAGTCTCCTTCTTTGCTGCGTTGATAGCTGCCTCGATGTTTGCTACGAGCTCAACGTCGCTCTTGTCGATGTTCTCCAAAGCGTGAACACGTACAGCATCAGCTGCCTGAATCTCGAGGGTAACGTTCATACCACCCTTGAGGTCAAGACCGAGGTTCAACTCCTTAGACTTACACTCACCATAGGTATAACCCATGAAGACTTTCTCATCCCACTTAGCATCAAGATATGCCTTGGGATTGGGCTGTGCCTCTGCCTCTGCCTCGATTTTACGAGTAACAAAGGTAAATGACAACTGCCAGATGCAGGCGAGACCTAGGATCAACACCAGCCACTTAATAATACCTTTAATCTGCATTGTTAAAAAGTTTAGTTATTGTTATTTATGTAATTTTCCGTTTCACGCGCCCAACGTCCATTGTGCATTCGCGCGTTAATCGCGCAAAGATATAAAAAAAATCGCAATCTACAACCGTAGACTGCGATAATTTTTAACACTTTTACGCTTAATTCAGCAACTAATGATTATGTGCACGATGATTAAGTGCACGAGCAAAGGCCTCAGCCTCCGACTTGGTAAATGCTCCAGAGATTGTCGATTTACCACCCTCGATACGATCGTTTACGTTAGGTGCAGAGTAAACTACATTATCCATAACGATAGCGAGGGGCTTGCCGATGTTCTTCTCAGTGAGGTTAGCCCACTCCACAGCAGCATCTCTGTTCATTGTAATAGATACCTCGAAGCCACCAAACATACCCTCAACAGCCTTTGCCTCAACAATACCTGAACCATCCATTGCGGGAAACAAGCCACCGTTGCCCTGGAGAGCGTAGAGCAGATAAACGCCACCGCGAGAGTTTTCCATTGTGTTTTTGTAGGACCATGCAAGCATGCCTTCTCCATTGAGAATCCCATACAAAGCCTCCCTTACACTCTCCAACTCAAGATATCGGTTTATAAGTTCTATATTCTCTTTCTTGGCAGCAGCAGCAAAAACGTGACCACCAACGCGACATGTCTGAGTCTTACCCTCACGATCCTTGAAAGGATACTCTGCTACGAGAAGTGAAGAGAAAGGATGAAGATTCTCCTCCTTAACAACCTCTACCTCAGCAGTCTCAGTCTCCTCAGTTGCCTCAGTCTCCTCAACAACCTCAGTTGCCTCTACCTCCTCAGACTCAGCAAGAGCAGTCAATACGCATGCGTCAGCATCGCCATTGTAGAAGAAGTTGTAAAGCTCATAGATTGTAGAAGACTCGCATACCTCCCAGAACTCGATATTCTCGGGTTGGATGTCCAGCTCCTTTGGAATGGGCTTCTCTGCGCAGGCTACAGCAAACAGAGCAACAGCGCCCAACAATAACTTTTTCATAGCGCAAAACTTATATTATCAGATTTACTTTGTGATAAGCTCTACTACGTAGTCTGCCTTATCCTGCACCTTGCCGACCTCCAAGAGTATGCCACCCTTGACCTTCTGGAACTTAAGCTCCTTACCATCCTCAAGAGCCTTTGCCGATACTACTTTGCACTCCAAGGGGAGGTACAACATGTCGTAGTTGAGCTCGAAGATGTGAACATAGAGGCGGTCACCCTTACGTGTTGTGCAACCCCAATCCTGCTGTGGTATATCACCCGCTGTGGTGCCATATACAGACTCGCCATTTACCTTCATCCACTCGCCCATCTCGTACATACGCTCTACAGCAACTGCAGGAAGTTCACCATTGGGCTGAGGACCTACGTTAAGGAGCAAGTTAGCACCCTTGCTTGCTGTGCTTACGAGGTAGCGGATAAGTGTATTTGTAGACTTATAATTCTGATCTACAACCTTATAACCCCACATGCCGTTCATTGTCTGACAAGTCTCGAGAGGAAGCTTACTGATGTCCTGACCCGAGAGGCCGTGAGAGTTCTCACCGGGGAGGTCACGCTCAAAAATCTGAATATCCTCACCCTCGAAAGGTGTCACATGGTGGTTGTTGGCAACCATGCACGAGGGCTGCAAGCCATGCACGAGAGCATACTGCTCGTCGAGGTGCCAGTCGAAAGGCGTAGCATCCTCCTCGTGGTCCCACCAGCCGTCAAACCACATAGCACGGATAGGACCATAGTTTGTGAGCAACTCGGTAATCTGGTTGTTCATAAAAGTGAAGTAGCTATCCCAACTCATCTTGGTATAGTCGCGACCTGCAACACCCCAACCTGTGCGACCACGTGGGTAGTCGTCGCGCGACCAATCGGCGTGCGAATAGTAGAGGTGTACGGCGATACCCTGCTTGTGGCACTCGTCGGTTAACTCCTTGAGTACGTCGCGCTTAAAGGGTGTAGCATCCACAATGTTAAACTCCGACTCTGCGGTGTCCCACATCGAGAAGCTATCGTGGTGACGTGTTGTGAAACAGATATATTTAGCACCCGAAGCCTTGATTGCAGCCACCCACTCCTTAGCGTCGAAGCGGTGGGGATAGAAGGCATCAGCAGCCTTGGCATACTCATCGCGCTGGATGCCCTGCGCATTCTGCAAGTACCACTCACCCTGGGCATACATGCTGTAGATACCCCAGTGAATGAAGATACCGAAGCGGTCCTCGGAGAACTCCTGCTGCGAGCGACGCACCTCCTCAGAGGGTATATAACCCTGTGCCGAGAGGCTGCATAGAGCAAACGCCATGAGAAGCGTTAATGTAAGTTTTTTCATAGTTATAGGTGTTAGGTTGGTTTTGTAAGGTTGGTTAGGGAACTTAGAGAGCTTAGGGAGTTTAGGGAATTTAGGGAGTTTAGGGCAGTGCTACAATCAATTAGCACCGCACCCAAATTTCTTGTTAGAAGGGCGCCGAGTACTCGGCGAAAATTTTTGCGATGGGTAGTACTTGGGCGTACGACCCATTGCTAAAATTTTAGTTAGGGGCCGCAATCGACCCCTTATCACAAGAAATTAATCCATCTTCAAAACAGCAAGGAAGGCAGACTGTGGCACCTGAACTGAACCAATCTGGCGCATACGCTTCTTACCCGCCTTCTGCTTCTCCAAAAGCTTACGCTTACGTGAGATATCACCGCCATAACACTTCGCGGTTACATCCTTACGCACAGCCTTTACAGTCTCGCGGGCGATAATCTTCGCACCGATAGCGGCCTGAATAGCGATGTCGAACTGCTGGCGGGGGATGAGCTCCTTAAGCTACTCGCACATCTTGCGACCGAAGTCGTAGGCGTGGTCGGCGTAGATAAGTGACGAGAGGGCATCGACAGCCTCACCATTGAGGAGAATATCGAGCTTCGCAAGCTTACTTAACTGATAACCAGTGCGGTGGTAGTCGAATGATGCGTAGCCCTTAGAGATACTCTTAAGCTTGTCGTAGAAGTCGAAGACAATCTCCGAAAGTGGCATCTCGAAGTTTACCTCCACGCGGTCCTGAGTGATGAACGTCTGGTTCTTCATCACGCCACGCTTGTCGATGCAGAGCTTGAGGACATTGCCGAGGAAGTCGGCTTTGGTGATTATCTGTGCGAGGATATAGGGTTCCTCAATCTTTGCCACCTTAGTAATCTCGGGGAGGCCTGAGGGGTTGTGTACCTCGAGCTCCTCGCCCTGAGTTGTTGTAATGTGGTACGACACGTTGGGCACGGTAGTGATAACATCCATATCAAACTCACGATATAGACGCTCCTGGATAATCTCCATGTGGAGAAGGCCAAGGAAGCCACAACGGAAACCGAAACCGAGGGCAAGTGAGCTCTCGGGCTCGAATGTGAGCGATGCGTCGTTGAGTTTGAGCTTCTCGAGCGATGCGCGGAGGTCCTCATACTGATCTGCCTCAACGGGGTATACACCCGCGAAGACCATGGGCTTTACATCCTCGAAACCTGCGATAGACTCGGTACATGGGTTCGCAACAGAGGTGATTGTGTCACCCACCTTTACGTCTGTAGAGTTCTTGATACCCGAGCAGATGTAACCTACGTCACCCGCCTTAATCTCGCCACGCTCCGACATCTTGAGTTTCAAAACACCAATCTCGTCGGCGTCGTACTCGCTGCCTGTGTTGAAGAACTTAACGTGGTCACCCTTGCGGATTGTGCCGTTCATAACACGGAAGTAGGCAATTACACCACGGAAGGGGTTGAATACAGAGTCGAAGATAAGGGCCTGGAGGGGTGCATTTTCATCACCATCGGGAGCGGGAATGCGCTCTACGATAGCCTCGAGTACCTCCTCAACACCCTGACCTGTCTTACCCGATGCCAAGAGAATCTCCTCCTCCTTGCAGCCGATAAGGTCGATAATCTGGTCCTTCACCTCGTCGATCATAGCTGACTCACAGTCAATCTTGTTGAGCACGGGGATAATCTCGAGGTCCTGGCCAAGGGCAAGGTAGAGGTTTGAGATTGTCTGAGCCTGAATACCCTGTGTAGCATCAACAACAAGGAGCGCACCCTCACATGATGCGATAGCGCGCGACACCTCGTACGAGAAGTCGACGTGTCCTGGGGTGTCGATGAGGTTGAGTGTGTACTTCTGGCCGCTACGCGCGTTGTACTCCATCTGGATTGCGTGACTCTTGATGGTGATACCCTTCTCGCGCTCGAGGTCCATATCGTCGAGCACCTGTGCCTGCATCTCGCGCTGGTTCAAGGTGTTTGTCTTCTCCAAGAGACGGTCGGCAAGGGTACTCTTACCGTGGTCGATGTGTGCTATAATGCAAAAGTTGCGAATGTTCTTCATCTGTCGCGACAACTTAATATTCAATAATGTAAATTTAGTCTGCAAATATACATCATTTTTATGAGATTATAAAATCTCATGCCAACAATTTGCGGTAATTCACGAAATTAGGGAGAATAAGGAAGTTAAGGAGATTAGGGAATTTAGGGAGTTTAGGGAGTTTAGGGAGTTTAGGGAAATTAGGGAAATTAGGGGAGACCACCCAAACGGTAAGATCAATTTCTTGTCAGAAGGGGTTAGATGTGGCCTCGACATGAAAATAGCCCGGATGGGTAGTACTTGACGTACGTCCCATTCGGGCTATTGATTGAGAGGTCGCAGATGACCCCTTATCACAAGAAAGAATTTGTTGTCAGAAGCCGTGAGATGTGGCGCATCGCAAAAGAGACCACCCAGGGATAGTACAGAGTAGTACAGCCCTGGGTGGTCTACTTTTAGAGATGTGCCGCAGATTGCGGCTTATCACAACAAATTACAGGTTTTCGAGGCAATAATCCACCATCTTCTGACGCACGTTCATCATGTCGTTGGGACGCATAGAGTGGTTCTGGTCGGGATATACCATCATATCATACTGCTTCGCAGAGCGGTTGAGTGCGCGACACATCTCGATAGTGTTCTGGAAGTGCACGTTGTCATCTGCGGTGCCATGAATGATAAGGAGACGTGTCTTATCAGAGAGGCGGTCAGCGAAGTTGATGGGTGAGTTATTGTCGTAACCCTCGGGGTTGAGTGAGGGAAGACCGTTGTAAATCTCGGTGTAGATAGAGTCGTAGTAGCGCCATGATGTCACGGGAGCTACGGCGATAGCCACCTTGAAGATGCCGTCACCCTTGAGTGCGCAGCCGAGGGCCATGAAACCACCATATGACCAACCGTAGATACCTACACGTGAGGCGTCGATAAACTCCTGACGTGCGAGGTGACGTGCGAATGATATCTGATCCTCAACCTCTGCGTTACCGAGGTTTGCGTATGTCACCTTCTTGTACTCCTCACCGCGGTAGCCAGTACCACGAGCGTCGCAGCATGCTACGATATAGCCGTTGCGTGCGAGGGTCTCCTCCCAGTCGGTAGTGTAACGGTTCTCAATCTGCTGTGAGCCAGGACCAGAGTACTGAGTGATGAGTACGGGATACTTCTTAGATGGGTTGAAGTCCTCGGGGTAGATGAGGAAGTACTGCAACTCATCGCCACGCTCAGTGGTAAATGTCTCATAGTTACGCTGATATGCAGGCTTATCGTTGCTCTTCTTGTCGAGCATCAACGAGCGTACCTCCTTGCCCTTAGCGTTGTATACTGCAGCTGTGGGATAGCAGTCTGTTGCAGAGTGCTCCGCAGCGAAGAACTTCATATCTGCTGAAGGATATACGCGCCAGTAGCCAGGCTTAGAGAGCAAGCACTGCTTCTTCTTGCCGTCGATATTTACAGAGTAGAGGTGACGCTCAAGAGGCGACTTCTCGGTTGACATGTAATATACAGTCTTGTGGTCGGCCGAAAGGCCGACAAGCTGTGTTACCTCCCACTCGCCCGCAGTGATAGCGTTGAGGCGACCCTCAGTTACTGAGTGTAGGTAGAGGTGGAACCAGCCTGTTGTAGTCTCCTCGCGCACGATGAAGTGCTCCTTGTCGATAAAGGTGATAGTAGCCTCGTTGGGACGCTCTACGTAGCGCTCGTCCTGCTCGTCGTAGATTACGCGCTGTGTGCCATCAGCCTCAACCATAACAACCTCGAAGTGGTTCTGGAGGCGGTTGACGCGATAGAAGAAGAGGTTACCTGCGGGTGTGTAGCCGATGCGGGGGATATACTGGTCAGTGTTGTCTCCTACAGACACCTCGCGTGTCTCACCGCTATAGAGGTCATAGACATGGAGGGTAACGATAGAGTTGTCGTCACCTGCCTTAGGATACTTGAAGCTGTAAGCCTTGTTGTAGAGCGTGTTATCGAAGCGCATCATCTCGAACTCCTTAACACGGCTCTCATCAAACTTGAGGTATGCAATCTCGCGACCGTCGTTAGAGAATGCGTAAGCCTTAGTGAAGCCATACTCCTCCTCGTAGACCCAGTCGGTAGTACCGTTGATAATATGATTCCACTCTCCATCAGAGGTGATGTTGTATATCTCGTTTGTAACGAGGTCATAGACGAAAATATCGTTGTTGTAGCTCATCGCGAGGAAGCGATTGTCGGGCGAGAACGATATGTCGCGAACGTCATCAATCTTGATTGTCGAGCCATCGGGGCATGCAATGTAGTAGTCCGAGGTGAACGAGTGGCGGTATATCTCCTTGCGGGGTGACTCACCCTCCCACTTCTCGTAGAGCGCCATAGTGCCATCTGGAGACTTTACATACGACATGATGAGGTTGTCGGTGGTGAACACGACCTTACCTTCCGACTCCTTGTTGTAGTCGTAGAGCACAACGCTACGGCCATCAAGTTCCATATACTGGTGTGTACCCTCAACGGGTGTAAGTGATCCGGGCGCTATGTACTTTGCAGGCACCTCACGCGCCTCGACCATCTCGAGGTAGCTAACCTGCGCCATTGCAGTTGCCGCCGCGAGGAGCGTCATAATTGTTGTAAATAGTCTTTTCATATAGTCTTAGGTTTTAGTTATTCTATAATAGGTTTTTCGTCTAAATGCTGAGTTGTTGAGATTATCAGCCAACAAGAGAGCGTTTAGATATCATCGATGGAGAAGTCGTAACTTAGGCGCTTACCTGTTGTGAACTTCGAGTTATCGAGCTTCGAGTTGAACTGGTCGACAGTAACGCGAATGTTCTCCTCGTAAGGAGGCATGAGAAGGTCGAAGTTGAGCGAGTAGTTGATAGCAGTCTCGATGATAGATACGAGTGCCTCGCGGTCAATCTTCTTGTTACCAAAGGCCATGGGGCGCACAAGTGTCTGACGCTTACCCTCAACCCAGAAGCACTTCTCGCGGTTGATGAAGATGCGACCAATGAGATAACCCTCGTCGGCATTACGGTTATACTTTAGCGAGTCAGAGAGGAAGTTGTAGATGTTGATTACACCCACGTATGAGTTATCCTTATCGCTCTGCACGTAGTTATTCTGCCAGATGATGTGGTTTGAGTCGAACTCAAAAACGTCTGTGTGCATCTGCACAAGGAGGATGTCGGAAGCCACCTGCAACTGCGCCTCGAACTTACCACGGTCGCGGTACTCGATACGCACACGGCGGTCGAGCTTGCCGTCAAGCTCATCGTCGATCTCCGAAGCCATCTCGAAGAGCGTCTCCTTAAGATCGTTGAATGTCGAAAATGTGTTGTCGAAAATCTGCTGCTTGAGGGTCGACTTCTTGACTATAGCCTCAAGAATCTTCTCACGTAACGTACTCATATATAGCTATTTTTTTGTTATTACCACTTCTGGATGCGTATTGTGCGACCTGCCGCAAGTGGCGAGTTGCTGCGCATGGTATTCTGCTTTGTTAGACTCTTTAGGCGTATGCCATAGAGCTGCGCAATGTCGTGGAGTGTCTCGCCATCCTTCACTACGTGCAATAGCTCCTCGCCCATCCATGATGGAAGCTTACGCTCGACGTAGACGATGTCACCCTCCTCGAGCTGCGCCTTGCGTGCCACATCGTTGAAGCGTCGTAGGTTGCCCGCAGAGATAGAGAATACCTCCGACAACGACTCGTAGGTGTCACCCTTCTTTGCCACGATGTAGTGCGCACGATTTGTGAGGTAGACGTTGTAACCCTTGTATGCGTTTATCGTAACTCGGAAGTTGTTGGGGTCGATGCCACTATCGGCATATGCTGTTGCGATATCTGTAAGCACCTCCTCAGCGACGTTTACAGGAACCTCGGGAAGCACCTCTGTAGGCGTCTCGCGCTGCTGGAGTGCCGAGAGGTCTATGTCTGCGCGCTTTGCGAGGTAGTCGTCATACTGCTTGATGCCGTTCTTCTTGTCGAGAAGGTGGAGGTTGTAGCGCTCGATAACGCCGATAAGACGCTCTGCATAGTCTGGAGCTGTTGCATAGCCTGCCTTCTTAAGTCCCTTCGCCCAGTTTTTGTAGTCGTCAGCGTCGTATGCAAAGAGGAAGTCGTAGCGGCTGCCGCTATTAAGGAAGTCGGCATGGTCGCGGAACGAATCCTCGGCAGTCTCATATACACGGAAGCAGTCATCGGGGTTGTCGTCGGCATGTGTTATCGTAGCACCTGTCCACGAACCCTTGCACTTGATGCAGAAGTGGTTGTTAGCCACACGCGCGAGGTAGCCGTTGCCATATCCCGACTCGAGGATTGCCTGACCCATGGTGATACTTGCGGGAATGCCGTATGTCTCCATGTGATCCACTGCCACGTGACGCCATTTGTAGATATACTCCTCGGGCGTAAGTTTCACCCACTCCTCGGTGGGTTGCTGTGCAACACCCTCAGGCTCAGCAACCTGTGCCGAGAGTGTAGCGGGCAAAAGAAGTGTCATCGCCACGGTGAGCAACGCTCCAAACATCAATGCTTTATTGCGGTTTATCATAGTTTTCAAAGTCGTATAATTGCGGTTTGAGGCAAAGATACAAAATTTACTCTAAAAAATCAATACTAATTGAAAATTAGTAGCTAGGGAATTTAAAGAGTTTAAGGAATTTAGGGAGCGTGCTTTGATTTGCGAAGAGACTAAACTCACTACATTCCCTAAACTCCCTAATCACAACATTAATTAGCCCCGATACCCAATTTCTTGTCAGAAGGGGTTAGATGTGGCCTCGACATGAAAATAGCCAGGATGGGTAGTACTTGACGTACGTCCCATTCTGACTATTGATTGAGAGGTCGCAGATGACCCCTTATCACAAGAAATTATAGATTCTTCTTACGAACAGCCTCAAGCATATCCACTGTCATAGACTCGAGATCCCACTGTGGTTTCCAACCCCACTCCTCGCGTGCGCAAGTGTCATCGAGTGAGTTAGGCCAGCTGCGTGAGATAACATCCTTAACGGGATCTACGTTGTACTCCATCTGGAAGCCGGGCACGTGGCGCTCAACAACCTCGCGAATGATCTCAGGAGTGAAGCTCATAGCTGCGATGTTGAATGAGTTGCGGTGCTTAAGCTTTGCGGGATCTGCCTCCATAAGCTCTACAGTAGCGCGGAGTGCATCGGGCATGTACATCATATCCATATATACATCGGGAGCGATGTTACATACGAACTTGTTACCCTTAACAGCCTCGTAGTAGATCTCTACTGCGTAGTCTGTAGTACCGCCACCAGGAAGAGTTACGTTAGAGATGATACCGGGGAAACGCACTGAACGTGTGTCAACGCCGAAGCGTGAGTGGTAGTAGTTAGAGAGAAGCTCACCAGTAACCTTGCAAACACCATAGATAGTGTTGGGCTGCATCACTGTATCCTGTGGAGTCTTGTCGCGGGGGAAGTCACCACCGAAAGCACCGATAGAGCTAGGAGTAAATACTGCACAGTTCTTCTCTCGTGCGATCTCCAAAGAGTTCTCCAACGCACCCATGTTGATGCGCATAGCCAACTGAGGGTTCTTCTCGCCAGTAGCTGAAAGGAGAGCTACGAGGTTGAAGATAGAGTCGATGTTGTACTTGTTCACGAGCTCAGCATACTGCTTTGCATCGAGTGCGTCGAGGCTCTCGAAAGGACCTGCCTCAGCCAATACAGCATTGTGTTTTACATCGGTAGCAACGACATTCGATGCACCATAGATTGAGCGAAGATATGGCACCAACTCAGATCCAATCTGACCACCGGCACCTACGACCAAAATGCGCTTCATTTGATTGTTTAACGTTAGTTATGTATTTCAGGTTCAATAATATACACACTCAGCGTGGCAAACATCTACCACAACCAACAACAAAAGTAGATATTTTTTTCCAATTTTGTGCATTCCCGCCCCACTTTTTTTACTTTTTCTTCATTTTGGCACCATTGTCGCACGGCGTATCGCTTTTTATTCTATCTTTGTGGAATACAAAAATTCATCGTATGGAGTGGCTTGAACAACTCGAAGTGATACTTCTCGACTGGGGATATTTCGGCATGTTCCTCAGTGCGCTACTCGCAGCAACGATACTCCCCTTCAGCTCCGACGCGGTATTGATGGGTCTCGTAGCTGCGGGGTGTAGCCCCGTAGGCATCGTAGCCACGGCAACGCTTGGCAACTGGATGGGTGGACTTATCAGCTACTGGATGGGTTGGATGGGTAAGACCGAGTGGTTGGAGAAGTACTTCAGGGTCAAGCACGAGACCATCGTCAAGCATAAGGGTCTGGTTGATAAGTGGGGTCCAATCTTAGCATTGGTGTCGTGGGTACCATTCGTGGGCGATGTATTTGCCATAGTGTTAGGCTTCTACAAAGCTAAATTTTGGCCTACGGCATGGTGGTTATTCGTGGGCAAGTGTCTACGATACATCTGCGAGGCGATACTTATATATTATGTAGTATAAAAATAATAGCGGACCCGAAAGTCCGCTATTACTCTATCTATTTGAAGTAGATTACTCTGTAACCACTTCATCCTCGTAGTTGATTATTGTCTCCTCCTCGCCAGCAGGCATCACATCCTCTGTACCCTCCTCTACGGAAGTCTCAGCTGACTCAGTACCCTCCTTTTCGGAATCTTGAGCCTCAACAGCAGGCTGTGCGGCAAGAATTGCGGGGATAGCAAAGAGCATAAGCAACTGCGCAGTGAGCACACGCAAGAACATCACAACGGGATATACCGTAGCGTAACCCATAGCAGGCATGTCGTTATCTGCAGATGTGCTCGAGAAGCCAAGCGCTGGGGGATCGGTCATAGCACCCGACATCATACCCATCATTGTGTAGTAGTTAATCTTGAACTTGAGACGTGCGATAAGTGCCACGATGACAAGAGGAATAACGGTGATAAGAACACCATAGCCTACCCACTTGTAACCGCCACCTACGACAGCATTGATAAAGCCATCACCAGCACCGATACCTACAGCCGCAAGGAACAGTGCAAGACCCATCTCGCGGAGCATGAGGTTAGCACTCATCGTAGTGTAGGTAACAAGGCCGTAACGAGGACCATACTTACCCAACAAGATAGCGATGATGAGCGGACCACCTGCAAGACCGAGCTTCACTGGCTGTGGAACCTTCAAAAGGGGAAGCGTACCGAGCAAAACACCAAGGCCAATACCCAAGAAGATAGGCAACAAATTGGGGTGGTCGAGCTTCTTGAGTGAGTTACCCAACACCTTCTCTGCCTGTGCTACTGCGGCTTCAGGACCTACAACCATCACCTTATCACCCACCTGGAGCTCCATACCCTGATAGGGAAGAAGGTCGACACCGGCACGGTGTACACGTGTGATGTTGATACCATAGCGAGTACGCAATCTCAAATCTGAAAACTTCTTGCCGTTAATCTCCTCGCGTGTGATAAGGATACGACGCGAAACAAGAGGTGTTGACTGCATAGCTGTTGCACCCCACTCGTCTGCTGTCATCTCGATAGGGTGACCGAAGAAGGCGAGAATAGCCTCGCTATCCTCCTCCGAGCAGATGATGCGCAACTTGTCACCAATAGCAAGCTTCGAGTTACCATCCGCCATTACAATCTCACCCGATGGGTGCATGAGGCGTGACACAACGAACTGACGATTGATAAGCATGTGGGCAACGGCGATAGTCTTACCCTCGAGCATCTCGTTTGTGAACTCCACAGAGTAGCGGTGTGGCAAGTGCGCCTCATTACTCAAGGCCTTGAGAGCCTCATCCTCCTTCTTGAAGTCGATGCGCAAGACGTAGCGCATGATGATAATTGTGGCGATGATACCGACAACACCCAAGGGGTATGCCACAGCATAACCGAGAGAGATGTTATCCAGGAGCGCGTCAAAGCCCTCCTTGCTCATGCCTGAAGCGATAAATGCATCCTCAGAGTCGGCAAATGCCTGCTGTGCAGCACCAAGACCGGGAGTATTGGTAACGGCACCCGACATGATACCCACCATTGTATAGAGGGGCTCGCCAGTGATAAAGTGGATGGCAAGCGTAACGCCTGCACCAAGCACAATTACGAGGGCTGCAAGACCGATAAGTTTCAAGCCACCACCCTTGAGTGATGAGAAGAACGAGGGTCCTACCTGCAAACCGATAAAGAACACAAAGAGTATAAGACCAAACTCCTTGACAAAGTGGAGGGTGTCGTGGTGGATAGCATCCGATGCGTCGAACATGCCGAGCACATGACCTGCAGCGATACCCGTAAAGAGAATCCAGGTCATACCCAACGAAATACCCTTAATCTTAATGCGACTCAATGCCAAACCTGAGGCAATAACAATCGCCAAGATGAATACTGTATGTGCTACTGAGGGTCCCAGAAACACACCATTTAACCAATCGCTCATATTGGTAAAAATTTGGGTTAGTTATATAAATATATGTAAATTGCTTGAAAAATTCAGGGCGCAAAGGTAATTAAACAATTTCTATTTAACAACTTTCCGCCCCTTAATTATATTATCGTATCGGCTATCGCCTATGTATCAGCTCTTTGGACGATTGATGACATGCTCCATAATCATCACTACAATGACTCCCATAGCAAAACCATTGCCCACCAATGGCTGGATAACCGCAGGGGCGATACCTTTAGGCATGAGTTGGAAGAGCATAGCGACCATGATTGGCAAGCCGAGAGTGAGGGCATCGGCGAATGTCGTAGCCGAGCGTGACGACTGCATCATCTCGAAGGATGCGGCAAGTTGCGTACCCATCAAAAATAGCAATATTACACCGATGACGGGTGAGGGGATTGCCGTGAGCACCCAGATAACATCGGGGAAGAGTGCGCACACCACCAGCATCAGCGTAGCGGGGATAAGAGCATAGCGCGAAGCACACCCCGTAGAGGCGATAACACCGGGGCTCATAGAGTAGTTCACAGGGCCCAACACGCCCATCGAGCCAGCGACGATGTTCATAACGCCCGTAATGCGCACACCGCGCTTCATGCGCTTGTCCATATCCTTAACACCGAGCATACCGCCCAACGACTCCATAGAGCCTATATCATTGATTGCAAGCGCGATATAACATATAACAAAGGCTACAACAAGACTCCAGTCAAAGACAAACTCCTCGATAAAGAGACCTCGCCACGACGCGGCACTTGCAACACGCTGTGGAGCGTCGAATATTGCGAAGTAGGCGGCACTACCCACGATTAGAGCAACAGGTATAACAAGACTCTTCGCAACGCCCTTGAGATTGCGGTTGGCAACTACCATAAGCACCACGCCAACAACAGCGAAGAGCAAGCCGAAGATCTTTTCATCGTGCGAAGCATGCGCGGGAAAGACCAGATTTGTAATTGTAGGAGCAAGCGTCGTAGCGATAAGCATGAGTATCACAACAACGATACGAGGGGTGAATATACGCTGCACAAAGCGCATAAGACCACCAATTGTAAGGAGCGTGATTAGCACGCCGCCAATAGCTATCGAGCTATATATAGCCGAGACATCGGCTTCTGCCATGAGCGACGCCATAACACCTACAAGCAGCACAGCGGCGGGGCCTACAACAATCGGCAAACGGTGTCCCCACACTATCTGCAACAGACCTGCTATGCCCGTAACGGCAAAGAGCTTCTGCGAGAAGAAGAGCCTATCCTCGGGAGTGCCCGTAGCGACAAAGACGCTAGTAGAGACAACGGCGATGCAGAGCACAAACCATTGAATAGCGTACATCATCAACTGCCCAGCAGGCAAGCGGTCGTCAACATTATATTTTAGGTTCATAGTCTTATAAATATTTACAAATCAATACTCCACCTTGTCGGTTGTTGCCTCCCACTTACGGAAGGCAGCGAGGGCCTCATCACGCATAAAGTGTTCGCAATGGATGCTTCGGCGGTCGTAGTCCAAGCGCAGCTGATCATAAATAAACGAGTCGTCGAAGTCTATCGCCGCGGCATCGCGCTTGGTATTGGCATAGCAGATGCGACTGATGCCCGCCCAATATATCGCACTGAGACACATGGGGCATGGCTCACACGAGGCATAGACTGTGCAGTCCGAGAGGTCGAAGGTCGCCAACTCCCTGCACGCATTACGTATCGCCACAACCTCGGCATGCGCCGTAGGGTCGTTATTGGGCACCACGCGGTTAGCACCCGTAGCAACCACCCTACCCTCCTTGACAATAACGGCGCCAAAGGGTCCACCACCCTCATCGATATTCTTAATCGAGAGGTCTATTGCCATACGCATAAATCTTCTGTCGTCAGCCGAGAACGTATCGCTCTCGGGCAGACCATGCTGCTTATCTATCATAGTCGTAACGCTTAAATGGTGCTATGCACGGCACAAAAACCACGCAAATATAGAAAAAATTTCTCATTACTAATTTTTTTTACTACCTTTGCGCGGTTGTATTCTTAGCAACATTAATCGTCAAGATTATATAATTTAACTAAATAACAATATTTATTATGACTATTACAGCATCTGACATTAAGATTGGCATGTGCGTTGAGATGGAGGGTAAGACATTCATCGTTGTTGACTTCCAGCACTGCAAGCCCGGTAAGGGTCCCGCATTCGTGCGTTCAAAGCTCAAGAACCTCGAGAATGGTAACGTTCTCGACAAGACTTTCTCTTCAGTATCTCAGAAGATTGAGCAGGTACGCGTAGAGCGTCGTCCTTATCAGTTCACATACGAGGATGACCTCGGTGCACACTTCATGCACACTGAGACTTTCGAGGAGATCAACATCGACAAGAAGCTCA
>JAEZPN010000022.1 GCA_023413645.1 Bacteroidota bacterium | reverse complement strand
ACTTTAATATGGGTGCATCCGTTGGGTGCACCTTTTTTTATTGGGTGAGGATTATAGATATAACGTCAACAGACGTTCCTCTTTTCTTTTGGCACCCCAAAAGAAAAGAGGGGCGTCTTCACAGATTGCCCCTCTCCGATTTAGTTAGGTTAATGAGAATTAAAGTCACCGAGCAAATTGGTGTGTCCATGAGAATTATTCGAGATGTGCGCCCGATGACTTCTGTTTGCACTACAAAAGTAAGCATTAAAATTGAAACAACCAAATTATATTCCGATTTTATGCAGTGAATTTGCCTGTTTTATATCATAAAGGCGGTTTATTCCCATAAATAATAGATAAATATGCGGTATAATTCATTAGAATGATGCCGCAAATGCGAGCGCAACAAGTGCGATGTAGCTAAGTGCAGAGAGTGTGGCGTTGTTGCAGACGAAGTATGCAGGGAGCATAGCTGCAGATATGATGACGGCAACGGTGAGCAATGACTCGGATGCCGAGGGTATCAAAACAAGGGCGCATGCAACAAACGAGAGTATGAGGTACATAGCTCGCCATGCACCACGTGCTACATGATTATTCGTATCGCGCTGTGCGTGTTGCATAATAGAAGATACGGCCGTCAGGAATAGTGTGTACGCCAAGAAGCAGAGACGGGGTATAGAGATGTTGTCAATCATGTGGTAGTCGAGAGCTGTAGTAGCACTGCGCCACCACTTTAAAACAGACTCGGCGAAGCCTTCGCCGCTGAGCCATGTGAGGTAGAACATGGCAAAGAGCGGAAGGAGCATTCCAACCACAACAACCACTGCTTCGCGCAGACGCTTACGTGCCAAAATGAGGGCTATGCCCATGGCTACGGGTACGACAATAAGTGTTGCCTCGACCGTGGCAAGCATGCTCGCCGAGAACATCGCACCAAAGAGGTGGTGGGGTGATCTGCGGGGGCCGAAGCAGAAGAACATATTACCCAAGGCGATTGCCGTGAATAGTGCTATAACAGCCTCGCGTAGAGCGTGTTGGCCAACGATCATGGGAAGGGTCATCACGGCACACAGAGCCATTGCGGCGATGGTGTCGGAGGGGTAGATATGTGTGCGTATTGTCGAGCGCGAAAGCGCAAGAACGCTTACGGCGTAGAGAATGACGACAGCGGCTTTTTCGATGAATGTAATGCCAAATGTGGCGGTCGAAACAAGCGACATAAAGGGCGAGTAGGGCATGGGTATAACCGACCCCTCACCAACGCCAATGGCCACAAACACAATCATTGTGAGTGTGGTGATTAAGAGCGTGATGAAGCCATCGTAGAATTTATGTCGTGCAACATCTAAAATCATCTTCCGTAGCGCGCAGAGCTTTTTAAGTATAAATCACCGACAAAGATAACCTAAAAATGAGAATATAAAGCTCTGAACTGAAAATATTATGCACTTTTCGCATTCTTAATTTCCGAATTAACATTTTTTTATTACCTTTGCGCGACTTTATACCTATATAAGTAAGGAAGGGTCACAAAGAGAGAGAAAGTTAGAAAATCAAATAAACTAAAATAGAGTTATGAATATTACAAGAGAACAGCGTGAGGGCGGCCTCTCAATCTTGAAGGTCGTTGTTAACGAGGCTGACTATGGTCAGGCAGTAGAGAAGCAGTTGCGCGACTACAAGCGTAAGGCAAACGTTCCCGGTTTCCGCCCCGGCATGGTACCTATGGGTATCGTTAAGAAGATGTATGGCAAGCACGTCGTTGCTGAGCAGTCATATCACCTTGCATCAAACTCAGTATTCGAGTACTTGCAGAAGGAGAACATCGACTATGTAGGTGATGTTATCCCTTCAGAGGAGCAGGGCGACTTCGATTTCGAGAACAACACAGAGTTCGAGTTCGTATTCGAGATTGGCGAGGCTCCAAAGATCGAGATCGAGCTCTCAGCTAAGGACAAGGTTACTTACAGCAAGATCAAGGTTGACAAGAAGATGCACACTGAGTATCGTTCTAACTACTTGCGCCGCTATGGTCGTCTTATCGACGTAGACAAGGTAGAGAAGGATGAGGCTCTCAACGTAACTTTGGACAACGGCGACATGCGCATCGAGGAGGCTTACGTAGGCCTTATCTCTATGAGCGACGAGGAGCGCAAGGTGTGGAAGGGCAAGAAGGTTGGTTACAAGACTACTGTAAACATCAACGAGCTCTACAAGAAGCCTGAGCAGCGTGCTGCAATCCTCTCAGTTAAGGAGGATGAGCTCGAGAGCATCAAGCCCGAGTTCGAGTTGGAGATCACAAAGATCCGCCGCTTCGCAGATCCTGAGCTCAACGAGGAGTTCTTCAAGATGGCATTCCCCGCAGGTAACGTAACATCTGAGGAGGAGCTCGACAAGTTCATCGACGAGGAGATCGAGCGCGAGCTTAAGCGTGAGTGCGACTTCATGTTCGCAAACCAGATGCGTAAGTTCATCATCGAGAAGGCTGGTATCCAGATGCCTGAGGAGTTCTTGAAGCGTTGGTTGTATGTTATCAACGAGGGTAAGTTCTCACGTGAGGAGATCGAGAAGGACTTCCCCGCATTTATCAACATGTTCACTTGGAACTACTTGCAGAAGCACTTCATCGCTGAGGGTGACATCAAGGTAACTCCCGAGGAGGCTAAGGCTGAGGCTATGTCATTCGCTCAGATGCAGTTCGCACAGTATGGCATGCCTTCTGCACCCGCAGATATGCTCGAGGGCTTCGCAAAGCAGATCATGGAGAACAAGGAGCAGCTCCAGAAGATCTATGAGAAGCTTTTCGAGGAGAAGGTTGTAGAGTACCTCCGCGGTAAGATTAAGGTTACCGAGAAGGCTATCTCTGCTGACGACTTTGCAAAGCTCGCTCAGGAGCTCGCATAAGGTTCCGATCCCGGAAATAGTGACATAAGGAGATGGTTCCCGGGCTTGGTATATGCCCGGGAACTATTTTTGTAAAAGAGATAGAACTATGAAAGAATTTGATAAGTATGCACGTCTGCACTGCGGCATCAACTCTATGGTGATGCACGACTTCCGTGCCGAGATTGAGAATTATGTGTCGCCCACGATCATCGAAGAGCGCCACCTCAACGTGGCTACGATGGATGTATTCTCGCGCTTGATGATGGACCGCATCATCTTCCTTGGTGCGCCCATATACGACGACGCTGCAAACATCATCCAGGCGCAGTTGCTCTTCCTCGAGTCGGTGGATGCTGACAAGGATATTCAGTTATATATCAACTCTCCTGGTGGCTCGGTATCGGCGGGCTTGGGTATCTATGATACGATGCAGCTCATCTCGTGCGATGTAGCTACGATATGTACAGGCATGGCGGCATCTATGGGTGCTGTGTTGCTCACAGCGGGTGCTGCGGGTAAGCGCTCGGCATTGCCACACTCGCGCGTTATGATTCACCAGCCCCTTGGTGGCGTGCAGGGTCAGGCTTCGGACATCGAGATTACAGCACGCGAGATAGCAAAGACTAAGCGCGAGTTGTACGAGATTCTCGCGGCGCACTCGGGTAAGCCCATCGAGAAGATTGAGGCAGATGCTGATCGCGACTACTGGCTTACAGCGGCTGAGGCCGCAGAGTATGGCCTTATCGACAAGGTGTTGAGCCGTAGATAAATGTTGAAACAGAGATAGATGACACAGAAATCACGAAAAAATACAGAGCGCAACAGCAACTGCTGTTCGTTCTGCGGTACACCTGCTGCGGAGGCTCCATTGATGTTCAATGGCGGCGATGGTGCTTGCATCTGCTCATCGTGCATCGAGCATGGCTATGAGCTGCTCGTTGAGCACAACATCGTTGAGGGTGGCAACAAGAGAGCGAAGGGCACTAAGGGTGGTTCTAAGTTTGAACCTCTTAAGAAGAGCGACCTCTTGCGTCCCAACCAGATTAAGAGTTTTCTTGATGACTACGTTATTGGTCAGGACGCAGCGAAGCGATATATGTCGGTTGCGGTGTACAACCATTACAAAAGATTGCTTGCAAAGGGTAAGACCGAGGATGTGGAGTTGGATAAGTCGAATATCGTGCTTGTAGGTCCTACGGGTACGGGTAAGACGCTCATGGCGCGCACCATTGCGCGTTTGTTGCACGTGCCATTCTCGATTGTTGATGCTACGGCACTCACACAGGCGGGTTATGTGGGTGAGGATGTAGAGAGCATCCTCTCACGCTTGTTGCAGGCCGCGGACTACGATGTCGAGGCTGCTGAGCGCGGCATAATCTTCATCGACGAGATCGACAAGATTGCGCGTAAGGGCGACAACCCCTCTATCACACGCGACGTGTCGGGTGAGGGTGTGCAGCAGGCACTGCTCAAGATTCTCGAGGGTACGGTAGTAAACGTGCCTCCCCAGGGTGGTCGTAAGCACCCCGACCAGAAGTATATTCAGGTCGATACATCGAACATCTTGTTCATCTGTGGTGGCGCTTTCGACGGCATCGAGAAGAAGATTGCTATGCGCTTGAATACCAACGCTATCGGCTATGGAGCACAGAACAAGCAGCGCATCAACGAGAACAACATCATGAGCTACATCCAGCCTCAGGATTTGCGTTCGTTTGGCCTTATTCCCGAGCTTATCGGCCGATTACCCGTGCTTACATACATGGAGCCTTTGGAGCGTGAGGCATTGCGCTCAATCCTCACTGAACCTAAGAACTCTATCATCCGTCAGTACGAGACGTTGATGGCTCTCGACGACATAAAGCTCTCGTTTGAACCCGAGGTTCTCGACTACATCGTCGACAAGGCTGTCGAGTTTAAGCTTGGTGCGCGAGGTTTGCGCTCTATCTGTGAGGCGGTGATGATGGACATCATGTTCGACATGCCCGAGGGCCAGAATAAGGAGTTTGTCGTGACGCTCGATTATGCCAAGTCGAAGATTGATAAAGCGGTCTAATAACTTTAAGCAATAAATAGGGTTGTGCTTTAGCACAATATCTCAAATTTTTGCGTAACTTTGTGGCGTGAATATAAATAATTAAAAGCATACAATATGATTATCGAACTCAGTGAACAGGAACAGTTGCGCCGCCAGTCGCTTAAGGCGTTGCGCGAGTTGGGCATCAACCCCTACCCCGCAGCTCGTTTCGAGGTAAACGCATCAGCCGAGGAGATTGCCAAGAACTTCGACGCAGAGAAGGGTAACTACCAGGAGGTATCTATCGCAGGACGTATCATGAGCCGCCGTATCATGGGCTCGGCATCGTTCTTCGAGCTTCAGGACTCAACAGGTCGCATCCAGGTATATATCCGTCGTGACGACATCTGCCCCGAGGGCGATCCTACACTCTACAACACCGTGTTCAAGAAGCTTCTTGATATTGGCGACTTTATCGGTGTTGAGGGCTTCGCGTTCCTTACAAACACAGGCGAGTTGTCAGTACACTGTAAGAAGTTTACAGTGCTCTCAAAGTCTGTACGCCCCCTTCCTGTCGTAAAGCAGAAGGATGGCCAGACATTCGACGCACTCACAGACCCTGAGGTGCGCTATCGTCAGCGTTACCTCGACCTCGTTGTTAACCCCCACGTTAAGGATACGTTCATCAAGCGTGCTAAGATCATGCAGACAATGCGTGACTTCTTCAACGAGCGCGGCTACCTCGAGGTGGAGACACCTATCTTGCAGCCCATCCCTGGTGGTGCGGCAGCACGCCCCTTCATCACACACCACAACGCTCTCGACATCGACTTCTACATGCGAATAGCTACGGAGTTGTACTTGAAGCGTCTCATCGTGGGTGGCTTCGATGGCGTTTATGAGTTCGGTAAGAACTTCCGCAACGAGGGTATGGACCGTACGCACAACCCAGAGTTCACATGTATGGAGATCTACGTAGCATACAAGGACTACATCTGGATGCAGGAGTTCACCGAGCAGATGTTGGAG
>JAEZPN010000036.1 GCA_023413645.1 Bacteroidota bacterium | reverse complement strand
ACCCAACGATCCTTGGGACACTCGTCACCGCCAATGTGGATAAGCTCAGAAGGAAAGAGTTCGATAACCTCGTCGAGGACATTCTCAAGGAACTCGTATGTTGTCTCCTTACCTGCGCAGAGTACCTCGGGAGTAACGCCCCATGTTGTCCACACGTCAACAATCTGGTCGTTGCAGCCCAACCATGGGAGCGCGTGGAGCGCAGCCTGTGAGTGACCAGGCATCTCGATTTCGGGAATAACCTCGATATATCGCTCTGCGGCATATGCCACGACCTCGCGAATCTCATCCTGAGTGTAGTAGCCACCATAGGGTGTGCCATCCCACTCTACGGGGTTGAGACCATGACCTACGAGAGTCTCCTTACGCTGTGAGCCCTTCTCTGTAAGTTCGGGGTATGCCTTAATCTCGATGCGCCATCCCTGGTCGTCGGTGAGGTGCCAGTGTAGGCGGTTGAGCTTGTGCGCTGCGAGGATGTCGATGTAGTTCTTAACATCTGCAACAGAGAAGAAGTGGCGCGATACGTCGAGGTGAGCACCACGATATGCGAATGTGGGTTCGTCGGCAATAAAGCCATAGGGCACCTTGCCGTCGGTTGTTACGATAATCTGACGAAGTGTCTGCAAGCCATAGTAGATGCCGGCCTCCGAGCCGCCAATGATTGTGATACCCTCCTCGCTCACTGTCATCTCGTAGCCCTCGGCGGGTACGAACTGATCAATACGCACCTTGATACCCTTGCCTCGCTTTGAGGTGTGCATAGGTTTCTTGAGTCCAAAGTATGGCATCATATCCTCAGCGAAGCGCTCTGCGGGGTTCCACGCCTCGTCGTTTACAACGATGCGAGTCTTAGCCGTTACAACATAGTCACCCTCAGCCTCGATGTCCATATATGCGGGCTCGGGCACGATGCTGTAGTTGCGTGCCACGACATCTGCGGGGAGTGCAAATGTAAAGAGGGCAGCCATAGCTATGGCACAACCCATAACAAAATGTCTCATATATCTAAATGTTTAAATTGTTTCAACCTAGCAAAGGTAACAATAAATTCAAAATTATCCAAACCCAGAGACCATATCAACCACATTTGTGGCTCGAGGCATGATTATTGGTGCAGAATATGGGACTAAACATTAATACTATGAAAAACGACTATTCAGAACGTTCCGAGCGACTTGTCGGCTACTGGTGGCTGTCGCTTATCGCAGGCATGGTGCTCATCGCTATTGGCTTTATTGTTATGGTAAATCCCGCCGTGAGCTACTTCTCGTTTGCCACATGGTTTGGCTTCGCGGTGATGCTTACTGGTGTGCTCACGCTCATACAGAGTCTCACCTCGGACAACCGCTACGTGCGACGAGGATGGCTGATATTGGCATCAATAGCCGATATTATAATAGGTATAATACTCATCTTCAACTCCCTTGTTGCGGCATTTGTGATGCCTATCCTTCTGGGTGCATGGTTGCTATATCGTGGTACGGCGATGCTGATGCAGGGCATAGACCTAAAGTCTCACAGCATGCGAGGCAGTGGCTGGTTGATATTCTACTCCGTCATCGTAATCATCGTATCGCTTGCCGTATTGTGGATGCCCGCAACACTCGGTGTGGAGGCTGTAATACTCTTTGTGGCAATAGCCTTCGTGTCGTATGGTGTCTCGATGGTGACATTCGGGTTCCGCCTTCTGGACGTACACCGCTACGCCAAGCGCCTCGGAGCAGAAAAGTAGCATCTATTATTTACGCACAACTATTGCATTAAGAGATTTTTGACTATCTTTGCACCCGCATATACGCCTTGTCGCTGCCACCTTCGGGTGGGGGAGGAAAGTCCGAGCAACATAGAGCGCCGCGCAAGTTAACGGCTTGATACTCGAGAGGGTATAGTAGTGTAGAAGAAAATAACCGCCACCCTCGGGTGGTAAGGGTGAGAAGGTGGGGTAAGAGCCCACCGCGAGGGTAGCAATACTCCTCGGCAGTACACCTCGTGGGTTGCAAGACCATGTATACCGACAATTAAGGGTTGCTCGTCCAATGTCGGGGGGTAGGTTGCTAGAGACGGCGAGTGATCGCCGTAGTAGATAAATGACAAGGGGCCAACTATTAAACAACGATGGCAGATGACTGCTATTGAAGTTTGAGACGTTGGTTACAGAACTCGGCTTATAGTGTATGCTGTAAAACAAGTCCCGCTTAACTCGTTAGGCGGGACTTATCTATTTAGCAATTAGTAATCTATGTATTACTCGGTTTTTGATTGAGGTAAAATCAGGTTGAGCATTACACCCACCACTGCCGAGAGTCCTATACCTCCGATGGTAAATGAACCTATAGAGAACTCCGCACCGCCTATACCAAGGATAAGGATTATAGATACGATAACCAAGTTGCGAGTGTTGCCAAGGTCTACCCTATTCTTCACAAGGCTATTTACGCCCACCGCAGCGATAGTACCAAAGAGCAGAAGCATGATACCACCCAACACCGCCTGGGGTATGGTCTTAAGCAATGCACTAATCTTACCCAATACCGAGAAGAGTATGCCAAATACCGCAGCAATACGTAGGATGCTGGGCTCGGCAATCTTAGTAAGCGAGATAGCACCCGTAACCTCTGAGTAGGTAGTGACAGGAGGGCCGCCAATAAACGATGCTGCAACACATGCCAGACCATCACCCAACATCGTGCGGTGCAAGCCGGGATCCTTAACGAAATCCTTGCCCGTAACCTCATTTATGGCATACACATCGCCAATGTGCTCAATCACAGGGGCGATAGCCACAGGAATCATATAGATAATAGCCTCCCAGCAGAACTCCGGACGCACGAAAGCGGGGAGTGCAAACCATGAAGCGTCTCTAATAGGCTGGAAGTCAACCAAGTCGGCAGCTACAACCTCGTCGAAGATTATCGCTGTGAGGTATCCCACCACGATACCTGCGAAGATTGGGATAAGGCGCAAGAGACCATTACCGAAGAGCGACACCGCAATCGTAGTGGTAAGAGCAACAAGTGCTAGACCCCAATTCGATGAGGCCATCTGTACACCGGTACCCGCGAGCGAAAGACCGATAAGCATAATCACGGGACCCACAACAACGGGAGGGAAGAGTCGGGTGATAAAACCTACGCCACGCAAGCGTATCAAGAGGCTCATTATACCATATACAGCACCCACGGCAACGAGTCCCGAGAGGGTGCCAGGTAGGCCATATAGCTCTGTAGCCTTTATGATTGGGGCGATAAACGCGAAGCTACTACCGAGGAAGATGGGCACCTTACCCTTTGTTATAAGATGGAAGATGAGTGTGCCAATGCCGGCAGTGAAGAGAGCAACCGAGGGGTCTAAACCCACGAGCAGGGGTACGAGCACCGTAGCGCCAAATGCGACAAATAGGAACTGCGCACCTACGACTGTCTTCTGTACTGGTCCAAGTTTGGTGTTGGTAGTCATAATAGATTATGTATTATCTCAGCACAAAAATAGCAAATATCTTCCTAAAACTCTATACTTTTCCCTAAAATATCGCTATATTTGCAGTTAGAACATAAATTATAACACTATGGCACTACACATTATAGACCACCCACTCGTTCAGCATAAACTCAGCATTATGCGTAATAAGGAGACCTCAACCAATAAGTTCCGCGACCTTTTGAAGGAGATCGCAATGTTCATGGGCTATGAGGTTACACGCGACTTTCCCCTCACTTACGAGGAGATCGAGACACCCTTACAGAAGATGAACGCCCCCACTATCTCGGGTAAGAAGGTGGTTATCGCACCTATCCTTCGTGCTGGTTTGGGCATGGTGGATGGCCTTATGGCACTTATCCCTTCGGCACGTGTCGGTCATATTGGCATGTACCGCGATGAGGTGACTTGCCAGCCCGTGTTCTACTACTACAAGATGCCAGAGAACAAGGACCGTATGGTTATCGTTACAGACCCTATGCTAGCAACAGGTGGTAGCGCATGCGATGCTATCAAGCGTTTGAAGGATGATGGCTACACGCAGATTCGCCTTATGTGCTTGGTTGCCTCACCCCAGGGCGTTGCAGCTGTCGAGAAGCAGCATCCCGACGTAGATATCTACCTCGCAGCACTCGATGAGGGTCTCAACGAGAAGAACTACATCCTCCCCGGCTTGGGTGATGCAGGCGATAGAATCTTCGGCACACGATAGAGGTTAATTCGTAATTAGTAATAGGCGTTGACTCGGAAGGGTCAACGCCTAGTTTTTTTAAGGACATAAGGGATAATTCTGATAAGAGGGGGGGGAAGGTAGGTTTGGTCTTGATATAAAAATAGCCCGAATGGGATCCATTCGGGCTACTGCTTTAGAGGTCGACAATGACCCCAGAAATTACTTCTGCTGAGCAGTGAGCGCCTCGATAACAGCTGCAGCGTTAGCTACGTTGTTACCTGCTGTAACGTTCTTCATTGTAGCGATAGCCTGCTCGAACTGACCCATCTCGTTGTATGCAACGCCGAGGAGGTAGTAGATGTCGCTACGACCCTCGTCTGTTGTCTGTGCCTCGAGAGCTGCAGCAGATACCTCAACCATCTTGTTGAAGTCCTTCTTGCCGTAGTATGCCTGCATAGTGATCTTTGCTGCCATTGCAGCGTCGTCGAGCTCTGCAGCCATAGCGATGATGCCATCGTAGTCGTTAGCCATCTGGAGCTTAGCAACCTCGTTGTTAGTGTACATATCCATCTTTGACTGTGCCTCTGCGATAGCCTCAGCGAACTTATCAGCGTTCATGCCAGCGATCTTAGTACAAATCTTCATACCCTCCTGGTACATATCGCTACGGAAGTAGCTCTCAGCGAGGTTGAGGGCCATATCTGTGTTGCGAGGATCTGCAGCGTAGCCCTGTGAGAATACAGCGATAGATGTTGCATAGTCACCAGAGTTGAAGGCATCAGCACCCTGCACCTGATATACCTGACCAATCA
>JAEZPN010000001.1 GCA_023413645.1 Bacteroidota bacterium | reverse complement strand
TACTAAGGGTGTTTGGACTCTTGTAGCTGTTCCTTACACAGCTGAGGGTGAGGCACGTCTTCAGGACACTTTCGCTCACAACTTCTACTTCAACGGTACAGGTGAGATGCCTGAGGTTAACATAGAGGTTAAGGTTGGTACTCCCTCATCATTCGCATCTGAGGAGACCAAGGCAGCTGTTGAGGCTGAGACTCCTGGTTGCTTCTACATTGGTCTTAACGTAACTGCTGATGCTTCACAGCTCAAGTCTATGCGTGCATGGTGGGGTAAGTCTACATCATACCAGTCTGCAATCAGCCAGGGTTTGACTGACGAGGCTATCCTCAACGATTATGCTGCTGATATGACATCATTCATCGAGAAGCTTGCTGAGAGCGGTTCTGCTACAGCTCGCATGAACGTTGACAATGGTTATGAGTACACAGTATTGTTCCGTGCTGAGACTATCTACGGTACAACAATCGTTGAGAAATTGACTTACACACCAGCTGAGTACAACGGTGCACTTACAGTAGGTGAGTACGCATTCTCTGATGCTACTACTCAGAGCCAGATGGTATTTATGCTTGTTCCTGGTAAGAGCTATAGCGACTACTACTTCGTACACAACTACATCGATGGTTCAATGTGGTATGTAACTTACGACGCGACAGCTGGTACTATCACTGGTAATGGCATTGAGTTGAACTATGAGCAGTATGGTTCACAGTGGGGTGGTCTCTACGGTGCATTCAACGAGGATGCAACTCAGGTTTACGGCTACTTCAGCTCAACAACTGCTGACTTTGCAGAGCCTGCTCCTATGGTAATGACTGTTGCTGATAACGCTATCGCTGGTCTCAATACATACTTCGCAATGAAGGTTGTTGAGTATGATCCAGTAAACAACGTTGCTGGTGCAATCCTCGGTGATTACTTCAGCTTTACTCCTGAGACTGTAGTTGCTTCTGCAAGCGGTGCTCTCCAGGCACGCGCACAGAGCGTAAACGCACGTTTTGCTGCTAAGGCTGCTCAGATGGAGGAGTGCGAGCTTCACAGCGTTGTTGCTTCAGAGAAGTCTGCACTTGTAATCAACGCTATTCCCGTAGCAATGTCTTTCGAGAAGACTAACGCTGCTATCGTACGATAATCGTTGATTCCATTTATACGGTTGCGACCTGCTCTTTTTGGGGCAGGTCGCTCCTTTTTTACACTTTTTGCTGATAATCTTTTGCATTCCCAAAATATTGACTACCTTTGTAACGAGAAGAACTGCGAAAACTTTAATTTTTTTAAAAATAACTATGAATAAGGTTAAATTTTCTTTGTTTGCATTGGTTGCAATCGTGGCAGCATCATGCGTTGCAGACCCCGTAATGGATGGTCAGGGCGTAGCTGTTGAGAAGAGTGCAATCGCGAAGATTATCAACTCTTCTGAGTGCGCTGAGCCAGGCGAGCTTATCCTCTATGTAGATGAGGAGACTGCTGATGCTTGGAGCATCAACACCACACGTTCTGGCAACGTAGAGCTTGACGCTGTAGCTGCTGAGTTAGGTGTTAATTCTATCGCACCCGTATTTAACATGAACATCAATGGCGACGAGAAGCGCGCGCAGGGTATGCACCGCTGGTTCGTTGTTGAGTTCGACACTGAGTCTGACGTCGAGAACGTAGCTATGAAGTTCGCGGAGATCAGCGCAGTAAAGCGTGTGCAGTATAGCGCATGTGTAGTTAAGCCTGAGGTTCACGCTACCCCCATTTCTGAGGCAGAGGTTGCGGTAACACGTGCATACGAGGAGCCCTTCGACGATCCTATGCTTGCTTTGCAGTGGCACTACAACAACCGTGGTCTCAATGAGTCTATCTTTGCAGGTGCAAAGGAGGGTGAGGATATCGGTGCATATGGTGCATGGGAGTACACTACAGGTAACCCCGAGATTATCGTAGCGGTTGTTGATGAGGGTGTTAAGTATGATCACCCAGATTTGGCCGCAAACATGTGGGTTAACAACGCTGAGTACAACGGTGCTAAGGGTGTTGACGATGACGGCAACGGCTTTGTTGATGATATCTATGGTCTCAACGCTGTTCAGCAGAACGGTTACATCTCATGGGACAAGGGTGCTGTTGCATACGACTCTAAGGGTAATGCTTACTGGGATGGTGACTCTGGTCACGGTACTCACGTAGCAGGTACTATTGCTGCTGTAAACAACAATGGCACTGGTGTTGCTGGTGTTGCTGGTGGTAACGGCACAGGCAATGGCGTACGCATCATGTCTGTCCAGATCTTCGATGGCCAGCAGTCTTCAACATTAGCTAAGAATGCTAAGGGTATCGAGTATGCCGCTGATAATGGTGCTTCAATTTTGCAGAACTCTTGGGGTTACGTCGGTTCAGGTCTCTCTGCTAACGACTCACTCTTCGAGCAGGGCTATAGCGTTGAGTATACAGCTCTTAACTACTTCATGACAAAGAACAACTGCTCTGCAATGACCGGTGGTGTTGTTATCTTTGCTGCTGGTAACGAGGCTAATGCTGCATCAGACTATCCTGGCGCATATAACAAGTACCTCTCAGTAACCGCATATGGTCCTGATGGTCTTCCTACAACATATACAAACTACAACCTCGGTTGTAATGTTGCAGCTCCTGGTGGTTTGACAGAGGTTCTCAAGGGTAAGTGGTCAGATAACGGTTGTGTACTCTCTACAATCCCCGCTGAGACTGTTGACCCATACACTTTCCAGCCCTATGGCACGGACTATGGTTATATGCAGGGTACATCAATGGCATGTCCTCACGTATCTGGCGTAGCTGCTTTGGTGCTCTCATATGCTGTTGAGAATGGCATTAAGATTACTAACAATCAGCTTTTCGATATTCTTACCTCATCAGTTCGTAACATCGACAATAGCCTTGGTAAGGATGCAAAGGTTACACGTCACGTGCAGTATGTTGGTGGTAGCACAGGCTCTTATGACTTCTATCTCAATGAGTACATGGGTAAGATGGGTACAGGTAAGCTCGATGCAACACTTGCAATCATGAATCTTCGTGGTGCAACTTGTGTGCCAGTAACTGTTGGCGAGGAGTATGCGCTCAAGATTGGTAACATTATCGGTACTAAAGACCTCAATATTACTATGGTGAAGGAGTTTGAGGTTTCTGCAGATGTACGCGAGCGTCTTGGCATGACTACCGACTTCTTCAGCAATACTATCTACATCACTTGCGAGAAGCCCGGTATCGGCGTGATCAAGGTTCAGTACATCGCTGGTGGTAACGCTGTTGGTGGTGGTAGCACCGTTGGTGGTAAGCTCATGGAGAAGGAGGTTGTGATCATCTCTCGTGAGAACAACGACAATGGCGCGTGGTTGTAAACTATTGTAGAACTCATAAAAATTGAAAGATATGAAGATTTTTAAGATGTTGTCATTGGCAGCTGTTGTGCTTTTCGTAGTTGCTTGCAACAATAACAATGGTCCAGTGCAGAAGGTGGGTAACTTTGATGCTATCGAGAACGAGTGGAAGCTCGTGTCTGTTGATGGCGTAGCTAACGACTTCTCAGTATACATCAAGTTCGATAGCGGTGCCTTCTCGTTGTACCAGCAGGTATACACTTGGGAGTATCTCTTCTACAGCGGTGAGTACTCTGTAGATGGCGGTGTTCTCAGTGGCACATACTTCACAGGTGGCGATTGGAAGACCTCATACACAGGTGGTGTATCGGAGGATGGCAACACACTCACACTTAAGAGCAAGGAGACAACTCCCGTAACTTATATCTACGAGGCTTGCACAATTCCTGAGGATGTTATTAACGAGGCTACACGTGCTAACTCTGTTGAGGTAGTTCCTTTCCTCTAATTTCCGATTATGAGGTAGTTAACCGCTACCTTTAAGATAGAGCGCCGTCGATGGGACGTACGTTGAGTACAACCCATTGACGGCACTTTTTTCGTTCGTTTTGCATGAAAAAATGCTTGTTCCTCGTTGCATATTGACGTTATTTTTGTAATTTTGCATCTTGGAAGTCTGCGTTTTGCATGCTCCATGACGCAACGAAACAATTTAACTATTAAATAATATGAACAAAACAAAAGTTTTTCTTCTTGCATTGACTGGTTTGTTTGCTGCATCGTGCGCAACAAATAGTGTCGATGAGACTGCAACTGTGGATGCAAATACCATGGTGGCAAAGAAGTTTGTCAACACCTCTAACGAGGCTACTCAGGGTGAGTTGATTATCTATGTTGATGAGGCTGTTGCTGATATTCTCGCAGATGCTGAGTGTGCTACACGCTCTGGTTCACCCATCGACGCTGTAGCTGCTGAGATTGGCGCTACAAGCATCGAGCCCGTATTTAACCTCAACGTAAACGGCGATGTGAAGCGTGCTCGCGGTATGCACCGCTGGTTTGTTGTTACATTCCCCGAGGATGTAGCTTTGGAGAGCGCAGCACAGCGCCTCGCAGCTGTTAAGGAGATCTCTCGTGTGCAGTTTGCAACAACTATCGTGCGTCCTAACGCTACATTCGTAGAGGCAGATCCCGCACAGTGTGCTCAGACACGTGCCGAGGAGTATCCCTTCGATGACCCTATGCTCTACAAGCAGTGGCACTACCGCAACCTCGGTCTTAAGGAGGTTCACATCAACGCTAAAGTTGGTGCTGACGTAAACCTATTCCCCGCTTGGGATATCACATCAGGTCGCAACGATGTTATTGTAGCGGTTGTTGACGAGGGCGTTTGCTACACTCACGAGGATCTTAAGGATAACATGTGGGTTAACGAGGCTGAGGCAAACGGCGCAGAGGGCGTTGACGATGACAACAACGGTTATGTTGATGATATTCATGGTTACAACTTCGCACACAAAGGTCGTGTAACTTGGACACGTTCGGGTGACCAAGGTCACGGTACTCACGTTGCAGGTACTGTAGCAGCGGTAAACAACAACGGCATTGGTGTATCGGGTGTTGCAGGTGGTGATGGTTCAGGCAACGGTGTGCGCATCATGTCTTGCCAGATCCTCTCTGGTGGTGAGGATGCTGGTGCAGGTGGTACTGCAAAGGCAGTTGAGTATGCTGCTGATATGGGTGCTTGCGTATTGCAGAACTCATGGGGCTTTGGTGCCGGTCAGATTGCAAACGACTCAGCCTTCGCTAATGGTTCAACAAGTGTTGAGCTCGAGGCTTTCCACTACTTCATGGAGACAAAGAACTCTCCAGCATTGGAGGGTGGTATCATCATCTTCGCTGCAGGTAACGATGGTAAGGCTGTTGCTGGCTACCCCGCAGCATACAACGAGCTTATAGCTGTTACTGCTATCGCACCTGATGGTCTTCCTACATACTACACTAACTATGACCGTGGTTGTAATGTAGCGGCACCTGGTGGTGAGTATGCTCCTACAACATGGGCTGAGCCTAGTTGTGTACTCTCTACATTGCCTAACGACAAGTATGGTTATAGCCAGGGTACATCTATGGCATGTCCTCACGTATCGGGTATCGCAGCGTTGGCTATCTCATATGCGTTGGATAACAATATCGTGCTTACGTTGCCCGAGTTGAAGGATATCATTGTAAGCTCAGTAAACAACATCAACCCCGACCTCACAGGCTTCAAGACTAACGTAGCGGGTGGTACTCTTAACCTTGCATCTTACAACAAGAAGATGGGTACTGGACTTATCGATGCTTACCATGTGTTGATGGCTGTTCGTGGCACAAAGTGTATTCCTCTTCCTGTAGGCGAGGAGGTTATCATCAACGTATCTTCATATCTTGGAGATGGTACTAACAAGGATATCAAGATGGTTGAGTCCGAGATTTCGCAGGAGACAATCGATGCACTCGGCATTGAGAATATCAAGTGGATGGGTGGTAAGCTCATGCTCACATGTACAAAGCCTGGTAGCGCGCTTGTAACCTTGAAGTATATCGCTGGCGGTACCAACAAGGGTGGTGGTCAGATTACTGGCGGTATGGAGGCACAGCAGGAGTTCGCCTTTGTAGCACGCTATGGCGTAGCATACGATGAGGGCACTTTGGAACCTATCGCACCTGGTGGTTGGTTGTAATATATTGTCTAACGCTTAAAGTATTGATTTTTAGATATGAAAAGTTTGAAGATATTTTCACTCGCATTGGTATTGCTCCTCGCGTTGACTGGTTGTGGCGAAAAGTCGGGTAGCAAAGCTACTAATGTAGTTGGCGAGTGGCAGTTGGTACAGTGGAACGAGGCAACCCCCGAGTTCAACGTATATATCGACTTCAACTCTGATGGCACATTCGAGATGTATCAGCAGGTGTGGTCGTTCGATTATGAGCTCTTCACAGGTAAGTATGTTATCACAGGCGATGTTATGACAGGTACCTATGCCGATGGCTCAAACTGGGCATGTGGCTATAAGGTAAATGTCGTTGATGGCCAGCTCTATATGTACAGCCAGGAGGATCACTCTGTAACAAGTGTCTATAACACATGCACTATCCCTACAGAGATTAAGGCTGAGGCCTCTGCAACACGTGCTATGGAGGTTGTTCCATTCTTGTAGTGGAGTGCCTTAAACCAATTAATTGTGGGGTAATTCTTTTTCAGGGAGTTACCCCTCATATTTTTAGACTATGAAGCGAATTCTTATATTGTTGGCAGTTGTGCTGACCTCAATCTTTGTGGTGGAGGCAAAGGAGGTGTCGCCAAGTGTAGCAAGGAGCATCGCACGTGAGGTGTTGGGTGTAACGCGCGGTGGCGATGTTGCAGTGGCATGGGATAGCTCGGCGCTCGGCATTACACGTAGCGCAGATGAGGCCCCCACATTCTATGTCGTTACGTCGGAGTCGGGTCGTGGCTTTGTCATCGTGTCAGGTGACGATTCTATCGCTCCCATCTTGGCATACTCTACGCAGTATGCCGCACCCGCTGCGGAGGTCTTGCCCGCGAATTTCGAGGGTTGGTTGCGCTATGTGGACTCTGCTGTGCGCTTTGCTCGCGAGCATAACCTTGTTGCGGGAGAGTCTATTGCCCAGAAGTGGAGCGAGGGGTATACCCCCGTTGCTGCCACGATGCTTAATACGGCGCGCTGGAGCCAGATGGCGCCATACAATAACTATTGCCCCATAGATGGCGATGCGCATAGCCTTACGGGCTGTACGCAGACGGCTATGGCTATCATCATGTATCACAACCGCTGGCCCGAGCGTGCAAAGGGGGTTACTGAGGCCTATACTACAATGCATGGCCTTGAGGTAGCTGCGCGCGACCTTAACCATGCCTACGACTGGGATAATATGATTGAGACATATGTCGAGGGTGGATACAACGCCGCTCAGGCAGAGGCTGTTGCTGTGCTTATGGCAGATCTCGGTCACGCCTTCAAGGCGGAGTATACAGCAACCGACACAGGTGCTATGCCCAATATGTTGGCGTTATACCAGAACTTTGGATATAGTCATGCCTCGACTATCACCACGCGTAATACGTTTAATACAGAGAGCTGGCTTGGCAAGCTCCGCCGCGATATCGAGGCTGGTCACCCCATTTTCTACGCTGGTTATACCGCAGAGTGGGCGGGTCACGCCTTTGTCCTCGATGGTGTCGATGCCAACGACTACTTTCATGTAAACTGGGGTTGGGGCGGTGTCTACGATGGCTTCTTTATGATTGATAACCTCACGCTCGGCGAGGAGTATCTCTTCGATACGCAGCATTGGGCGGTCTTTGGCATGCGTCCTCTGCGTGATGGCGAGGTGGATAACTGGTTGACACTCACCAATAAGGGTTTGGCGGTTTCGACCAAGGAGTTTGAGCGTGGTAGGTCTTTTACCGTTGAACCAATACCCATGGGTAACTACTCGCAGCTCGACTTCAAGGGAGAGGTGCGTGTGGGTGTATGTGGCGCTAATGGCGAGCTAAAGTCGTGGGCAACAGAGCCTCAGAAGTTCGACTTGCCTTCGTTTTATGCTACAAGTTGTAACGGCATGAGTGCTGTGGTTAATGATGATATTGTCGAAGGCGACAGACTTTGTGCCTTCTATCGTAGTAACGGCAGCGATAACTGGTTCAAGATGCAGCCACACGTAGATAATGCGTGTGCGGAGGTTGTTATGAAGTATGCCCCCATTGGAGATACGACATCTATGTCATTCGACAAGGAGTCGGGGTTGCTTATCGTTAAGTATGAGGATGATGTAAAGTCGGCTCTCTACCTCTTGGGTTCCTATGTCGAGTCGGGTGTATCTATCACTAAGGGCCGTATGGTCATCGATACGAAGTCGCTTAATAGGGATGCTATGTATACCATCTATCTCGAGCGCAAGGATGTCGAGCAGAAGAGTATTGTGTTCACCCTTAAAAGTTTGTAGGCTATGAAGAGAGTATTATATATCGCAGTGGCATTGCTTATGGTGGCTGTGGGCTGCAAAAATAGAGATAAGGAGCCTATCCCCACACCCGAAACAATCTTGCAGGTTGAGACAACCGAGTTGAATATTAACCATGAGGCGCAAAAGGTTGATATTGAGGTTGTTTGTAATACTGAGGTAGATGTTGAGATTGAGGCGGATTGGCTTCGAGTATACAATATCCGCGACGTGGAAGGTGGCGCTGTTGTAGTGTTAAGCATCCAGGAGAACGATATCGCTGAGGTGCGTAGTGCCGAAGTTATTATCGTTGCTGGCGAGTTGCGCCATAGCGTTGTCATCATGCAGAGTGGTGCAGTTGATGTAAGTATGGAGGTGGCTATTGGTCACCGCAACCTTATCCTCGCATCGCCAAAGTGGGGTGGTGAAGCTGTAAGCGGCACTATCAACTGGGGCGATGGCTCAACAGAGGAGTATGTAGAGGGTGCTGCGCATGACTATGCCGATGCCGACTTGCACACCGCAACATTCACGATGTCGGGCACTACGTCGTTTGAGATCGAGAAGATTGGTGATATGGATTCGCTCACGATTGCCGTGGAGTAATAGAGAGGTATAAAAGGAGGAGAGGGGTTGCCAAAGGCAACCCCTCTCTTTTTACAAGATGTTCTCCGTATAATCAACGGCTATGCCTCCCTCCTCGTTCCATGTCACTGCTATAAGGTCGAACTGCAGCTCTAAGCGTATATGGTGCATCGCACGATATGCCATCGCACCGCGTCGTAGCGTGCGAATCTTCTGATCGTCGATGCTGTCATATGCCGTCTGCCAGCCTCCCTCCTTGCGGGTCTTGACCTCGATGAAGTGCAACGTGTCGTAGTGCTGGGCGATGATATCTATCTCGTAGCGTCCCACGCGCCAGTTGCGCTCAACAATGTAGTACCCTCTCTCGCGTAACCACTCCATGGCGACATCTTCGCCACCCTGACCGATTATGGAGGTTAAGCCACTCATCGCTATTTCGCGCGACGGATAAGGAAGTCGATGTTGTCACCAGGCTGCACCTCGAAGGTCTCCTGACCCTTCTTGAATACGCGCATAGAGCGTGAGCCGATAAGCTCAATGCCCTTGTCGTTGATGCGGAGCATACAACCCTCGCGCAAACCTACCACGTAGCGACTGCGGTTAGCCTCGAGATACTCCTTGATGCGCTGCTCGCGTGTCTCGCCTGCGTGACCCTCGGGGTTAGCATCGAGGTAGTGGGGGTTGATCTGGAACGATACCAAGCCGATAGCGCGGAATGACTCGGGCTGCACGATAGGCATGTCGTTTGTTGTGCAGATTGTAGGACATGTTACGTTGCTACCTGCCGACCAACCTACGTATGGTACACCTGCCTTCACGCGGTGGAAGATCATGTCGAGGAGATCCTCCTCCTGCATCTTCTTCAAGAGTGCGAAGGTGTTACCACCGCCAATCATGATAGCCTTAGCGTGGCGGATGAAGTTACGCTTGTTGATAGCGTGGTGTATAGAGCGCACCTTAACACCAATCTCATTGAGGCGGTCCTGCACCTTTGCCTCATACTCGTCGTATGAGAAGGTAACAGCAGCGTATGGCACGAAAACAACTTCGTCGATGCCCTCGAGAGTTTTTGCAATCTCCTGGATAGGATATTTCAAGTAAGCCTCACCGGCATTGGTAGAATTGGAAATTAACAAAAGGTTCATAATCTGCTAATTATTAGTTAGTTATCTTGTGTGTAGTAAAAATTGGTAGTAAATTTTTAGCGTAATAATGTCAAAGATAATAAAAAAAGTGTTACATTTGCACAGTCGAGTGAAAAAAACTCACTCGGTTACATTTTACAGTAGCAAGAAATATACTACATATAATGTTTAACTAAAACTTATTTATTATGTCAGAAATTCAGTCAAAAGTTGTCGAGATCATCGTTGACAAGTTGGGCGTTAAGGAGTCAGAGGTTGTAGCAGAGGCTAGCTTCACAGCACACCTCGGTGCAGACTCTTTGGATCAGGTAGAGCTTATCATGGAGTTTGAGAAGGCTTTCGATCTTCAGATTCCCGATGCAGACGCTGAGAAGATTCAGACTGTAGGTGACGCTATCAGCTACATCGAGTCTCACAAGTAATAACTGATCTATACTTTCGCTTGCGAAGTTAAGATTACAAATGGTCACAACACTTCGGCCGTGAGGTAGAGGTGTGTGACTTGTTATCAAAGAGAGTATGGACTATGCCAAGGGAGGTTATCTCCCTCGGTTTAGTCCATTTTCTATGCTTCGCAACCCTTATATGTAGTTATCACGTAGAACGTTAGGTTATCATGTTCGATTTTATTCTTAGGCCCTTTCGCCGTAAATATGGTGTCGATAAGCACTTCTATGCAGCTGTAGATGATATGTTTGGCTTCATTCCAAACAACATCGAGTTGTATAAGCTCGCGCTTATCCATAAGTCTGCATCTGTGGAGTTGGAGGATGGTAGCCACATCAATAACGAGCGCCTCGAGTTCTTGGGTGATGCCGTTATCGAGAGCGTTACGTCGGACTACCTATTTATCGAGTTCCCCGACCGCGATGAGGGCTTCCTTACACAGGTGCGCTCGAAGATGGTGTCGCGCCAGTCGCTCAATCGTATCGCCTCGGCTATAGGTCTCGATAAGCACGTCATCTCGAATGCCGCGGGTAACACCACACAGAAGCATATCTATGGCGATGCCTTCGAGGCGATGATGGGTGCTATCTACTTAGATCAGGGCTACGACTTCGTAAACCGCTTGCTTATCAATGAGATATTCGCGCGTTATTTGTCGTTGGATGATGTGCTTCAGCTGGAGACAGACTTCAAGAGTCGCCTTATAGAGTGGTGTCAGAAGAACCACTACTCCATTGAGTTTCGTACCACAAACGAGACATCGCGCTCGGGCTTCCACTCTGTTGTCTACGTCGACGGTATCGCTGTGGGTCATGGCCACGGTGATTCGAAGAAGGCTGCCGAGCAGAATGCCGCATTCTCGGTATCGCAGACTGCTCCAACAACAATCACGGATGAGGGTAGTGCTGAAATTCTCGACCGCATAGATAAGTTAGCCAACTAAAAGTTAACGCTAAAATATTTAGTAGCAAATATTTGTCTTATGATAAAATATTTGCTACTTTTGTTTTAACTATTACCGCCAAACTATGAAGAAGTACGACATATTTATAAGCTATTCGCATGCTGACAAGGTCTTTGCTGAGAAGGTGTGCGCCGTGTTGGATAGATTTAAGGCAGAGTATAAGTTTGAATATTTCTTTGACACAGAGGATATTACAAGTCGAGAGGAGTATCTTAAGCGTATTGCCAGAATTATCCTAGATAGTAAGTCTGTAATTTTCATTGCAAGCAAAAACTCGTATGCTTCGGAGTTTTGTTCTAAAGAGTTGCTGTGGGCGGATAAGAATAAGATACATATCCATCAATATCGCATTGATAATGCAGCGATACCTATTGATATTGATATGTTGTTGGGCACCCACCAATATAGAGAACTCAAATCTACACCGATCGAGAAGATGGTGGAAGAGGTGCTTTGTAATGAGGGTATTATTCAGCGTGCTGATGAGCAGATTCCACCCCCTCCTATGCCTCCAGTAGTTAAGGAGATATTAAATCTTACCATTTGGGGGGCAGCCTCTGCTATGCTTCTATCATTAGTTGCATTAGGCCCAGGTGTGGGTGCTTTTATTTATGCAATATTGGCTCGCAAGCAATGGGGGAAAAACAACTCGGAATTGATGTTTAATTATGTGCGTAAGGCGCGAAGGTGGATGATGGCGACATTTATAGTTCAAGTAAGTGTTATTGCAACTGCTCTTTTAGTTTTATCCTTGGCTCTTAACAACTAACCATAAAAAACATTACCAATAAACTGCAGTCGCGGGGTGCTCCAACAATAATCACGGATGAGGGTAGTGCCGAAATTCTCGACCGCATAGATAAGTTAAGCCAACTAAAAGTTAACGCTAAAATATTTAGTAGCAAATATTTGTCTTTTGAAAAAATATTTGCTACTTTTGTTTTAACTATTATTGCCAAACTATGAAGAAGTACGACATATTTATAAGCTACTCACGAAAGGATAACAATACAGCAAAGCAGATATGCAGTGTGTTGGAGAATTATGCTAAACACTATAAATTCGAGTACTTTTTTGATCACGATGATATAATCTGCCGTGATGAGTATTTGAAGCGTATATCAAGTGCGATATCAGAGAGTAAAGCGATGCTGTTTATAGCAAGTAAGAATTCGTACGAATCGGAGTTTTGCGCTAAGGAGTTATTATTTGCAGATAAACGAGGTGTGCGTATTCATCAATATCGTATTGATGATGCTGAAATTCCATTGGCTATTGATATGTTATTGGGCACTCATCAATATAGAGAGGCTAAGTCAACATCAATAGAGAATTTTGTTCGCGAGGTGTTGGCTGACTCATTACGTTGCACTATTGAATCTCTCTCTTCATTAAAGGAGAAAGAGCGTCGTTTGGAGGATGCTAAGCGTAGAGAACAGGCTGATAAATATAGGATTAAGCAAGCTAAGTTAGATAAACTCCAAAGTCGTAGTCTTAAGATTCAGAGTCAAATCATATCTTTTCAACAAGCAATTATGAAACTTGAAAAAGAGAAATTGTTGGTTGAGAAAGAGATAAGAGAGCTTGGCTTAACTGGCAAAAATGAGCCCCCCATTTTCGGGAAAATTAAAAGCTATAAAGTAGGTGATTACTATAATGTTAATGGTAAGCAAGGTGTTGTCTTCGAAGTATGTGATAATGGCCAGCATGGTAAAATAGTTAGTCTTGATCAAAAACAATTACGATGGTGTACGTTAGTACAAAAAAGTATTGGCGTGACAAGTAAAAGTGATGGGCAGTCAAATACGGACATTGTGATGAGTAGAAGTGATTATAACAATTATCCTGCTTTTGCGTGGTGTAGAGAGCAAGGTGAGGATTGGTATTTGCCATCCAAAAATGAGTTGTTATCATTGTACCATGTCAAGAATCAGATAAATAAAGTGTTACGTGATAGGTGTAAAGAGATGATAAATGACATCTGGTATTGGTCATCAACTGAGCGTGAGTTCTATGCGTGGTATGTCCATATGGGCAATGGCTACACCGACAACGCCAATAAGGACTTCTACCGCTATGTGCGTGCCGTGTCTGCTTTTTAGATTTAGATAAGTTAGCCAACTAAAAGTTAACGCTAAAATATTTAGTAGCAAATATTTGTCTTTTGATAAAATATTTGCTACTTTTGTTTTAATAAGAAGAATCAACTATGAAATACGATGTCTTTATAAGTTACTCGCGAAAAGATTATGTCGATGCCAACAAGCAAGTGATACCTGGAAATATTGTTTCACAGATTAAGGCGCTGTTTGATAAAAATGGTATTAGCTACTGGTTTGATGAGGAGGGTATATATTCGGGAGATGCCTTTGCTCGCGTTATAGCAAGGAATATTAAGGCATCAAAGATGTTGCTTTTTATCTCTACTGCAAATTCCAATCAGTCGCAATGGACAAGTGATGAAATTGCAGTAGCTCGAGAGTATGGTAAGAAGATTATTCCGTTTAGATACGATCAATCCCATTACAATGAGGATGTCATTATATACATAGCAAGACTCGATTATATCGATTATTTAGCAAATCCTAAGGTTGCATTAAATCGTCTATTGTCATCGGTTAAGGAGTTTCTTCAGACGGAGAGTCAGAAAGAAATTGAAAAGAAGCGTGCTGAGGAGCAGCGCATAATGGAGGAACGGCTTATAAATGAAAGAGCTAAACGAGTTCAAGTAATTGATGATTCGATAGTTAAGCACAAAGATGAATTAAGGTCTATCGAACAAAGTATTATTGAGTGCGAAAAATCTCTTTTAGAATTGAAGTATAAGAGAGATAAGCTAAATGTAGCACTTAAGGAGTTGAATGATGAGAGGGTAGCTTTGTTGAGTTTTGTTCACATGACTCAAAATCAGACCCAAGCAAAGTCTGTAAAACGAGCACTGGAGGCAGTGGGTGTTGATGTTGAGATTTTTAAACGGAGAGTATTACCCAAGTATGATGTTTTAATTAGCAAAGTTGGGATAAATAGACTGCAAGTAGTTCAGTGTGTCAGAATGTTGACGAATCTTCCATTGAAAGACTCTAAAGAGATAGTTGACAGAGTGCCGAGTTTTATTAAGGAGGGTGTGACTGAGCAGGAGGCTATGTCTGCAAAACGAGCACTTGAAGCAGTAGGTGTCGGAGTTGAGATTTTTGTTGATAAAACATCATGGGATGTATATCTGAAGAGTTCGGGTCCGGTTAAATTGCAAGTTATTAAAGTAGTAAAGGATACAATGGGTTTGACTCTATCTGAGGCTTTGCAAACTGTAAACAATGCTCCATGTTATGTTGCTCGTAAGATGTCGAAATCAGCGGCAACTAAATTTGTTAAACTCCTTTTTGAAGCTGGAGCAGAAGTTGAACTTCGTTAATTATTTTTAGCTATTATCGCCAAACTATGAAATACGATGTCTTTATAAGTTACTCATCGCATGATCAAAAGATTGTTGAGGGATTGTGTGCATATCTTGAACAACATAAGATACGTTGTTTTGTTGCTTATCGCGATATTCCACGAGGTGTTGTGTGGGCGCGTGCCATTGTTGAGGCTCTTGATGAGAGTCGTATGATGGTTGTTGTCTTTTCAGAGAATTTTAATAATTCCGACCAGGTTGACCGTGAGATAGAACTTGCCAGCGAGGATAAGAAACCAATATTAACATTTAGAATATCGGATGATGCCTTTAAGGGTGCAAAGAAATACTACCTTAAGAACCTTAATTGGATAGATGCTTTCCCTAATCCTGAGAAGGTGTTCGGATGTGTGGCTGAGAATGTCGCTTCATTACTTGGTGTTCAGCTGTCACATACAACCACGCAAACTGTACGAACTACATCTAAGCAAGAGGTTGAGACTGTGCATTCGGTCAAGACATATAAGGTTGGTGACTACTACGATGATGGCAAGAAGCAAGGTGTTGTATTCGAAGTGTCTGATGATGGAAAACATGGCAAGATTATTAGTCTTAATGTAACAGCATTACGATGGTGTAGTAAGTTAGTAAGCAAAAGTATTGGCGTAACAAGTGAAAGTGATGGGCAGTCAAATACGGACATTGTGATGAGTAGAAGTAATTATAAGAAATATCCTGCTTTTGCGTGGTGTAGAGAGCAAGGTGAGGATTGGTATTTGCCATCCCAAAATGAGTTGTTATCATTGTACCGTGTCAAGAATCAGATAAATAAATTGTTACGTGATAGGTGTAAAGAGATGATAAATGGCAACATGTATTGGTCATCAACTGAGGATGGGTCGATCTGTGCGTGGGGTGTCTATATGCGCAATGGCGGCACCGGCAGCCTCGATAAGGGCTTCAACTACTCTGTGCGTGCCGTGTCTGCTTTTTAGATTTAGTCTTTTATATTTTAATTGTTTGGTAGAAAGGTAACACCCTATAAGATGAAAAACATTACCGATAAACTGCAGTCGCGGGGTGCTCAGGCACTTACAGATGAGGAACTTGTGGCTGTTACGCTTGCCGAAAATCCCAACGACGATAGTGCGTGTGCCATGGCCGAGGAGGTGCTTAAAACCGCGGGAGGGTCGCTTGTGCGCCTTGCCGAGGTGGACTTTGCGCGTCTACGCATGACAGCGGGCATGGGGCGTATGCGTGCCTTGAAGCTACTCGCAACGATGGAACTGGGACGTAGGGTAGCCGTTGCTGAGGCCTCGGTACAAGAGAAGGTGTTGTCGGATAGCGACGTAGTGCGTATCATGGAGCCCGTGCTTGGCGCTCTGCAGTATGAGGAGTGCTGGGCGTTGTACCTCGCATCGTCGGGTAAGGTCTTGGATCGCGTGCGCATAAGTCAGGGTGGCGTACAGGCTACGGTGGTGGATTGCAAAATGGTGATACGCAGGGCGTTGGAGCTGCTTGCTGTGCAGATTGTCTTGGTGCATAACCACCCCTCGGGAACACCCGAACCCAGCCAGCAGGATATAGCCCTAACCGATCGTGTAGCCGAGGCGGCAAAGCTCTTCGATATGCGTCTTTTGGACCATGTGATAGTGGCGCGCGGTGCTCACTACTCTTTCCGTGCAAATGGAATTGTAAAGTAGAGACTTCGAATATTAACTTCTTAAACGACCATTGATATGAAAAAGCTATCACTTTTAATCGCGATGTTTATTGTCTCTGTGATGTCGCTATCGGCTCAGTCGATTGATGAGTATTTTGAGCTTGCTAAGCAGGGTGATGCTGAGGCGCAGTACGCTTTAGGAACGTGTTATGAAACAGGTTATGGTGTTCCGCAGAGTTACGCAGATGCTGTCGTTTGGTATAAAAAGGCCGCAGAGCAGGGTAATGCTAAGGCTCAGAGTAATTTAGGCTATTGCTACTATAATGGCTTTGGCGTAGCTATGGATTACAAACTTGCTGCAGAGTGGTATGGTAAGGCTGCTGAGCAGGGTAATGTTTCAGCGATGCATAACTTGGGTTGCTGTTATTTCGCTGGTGAGGGAGTGAAGGCTGATATCACTAAGGCGGTGACGCTATGGCGTGCTGCTGCTGAGGAGGGATTTGATCGTTCGCAGTATGAGTTGGGCATATGTTATTGCTTGGGTGAGGGCGTTCGACAGGACTATGCCGAGGGCCTAAAGTGGTTGCGTATGGCAGCGCGTCAGGGTCATGCCATGGCACAGAGTGCATTGACCTCTTTGGGTGAAAAATGGTAATAGCACCTCTCTATTTGGGAAGGTTCTATAAATATTAAAACTTATTTTTGAGTGGAAAGTTACTTTCCACTTTTTTTTGCTATCTTTGTGGCTTGAATATACCGTAGGTATAAAACCCGAATTAAATAACAAAAAAACGATATAGACTATGACACAGGAAGAATTGTTTAAGAAGCTTATTGCTCACTGCAAGGAGTATGGCTTTATTTTCCCCTCGAGCGAGATTTACGACGGCCTCGGTGCTGTATACGATTATGGCCAGAATGGTGTTGAGCTCAAGAACAACATCAAGAGTTACTGGTGGGACTCAATGGTTAAGCTCCACGAGAACATCGTAGGTATCGACGCTGCAATCTTCATGCACCCCCGCGTATGGGAGGCATCGGGCCACGTAGGTGCCTTCAACGATCCACTCATCGACAACAAGGACTCTAAGAAGCGTTACCGCGCTGATGTTCTTGTTGAGGATTGGATGGCTAAGCAGGAGGAGAAGATCGAGAAGGAGGTAGAGAAGGCGCGCAAACGTTTCGGTGAGGCCTTCGATGAGGCTCAGTATCTTGCAACATCACCTCGCGTATTGGAGATTAAGGCAAAGATGGATGCTGTACACGAGCGCTTCGCAACAGCCCTCAACGAGAACAACCTCGAGGAGCTCAAGCAGATTATCCTCGACTGCGAGATTGTATGCCCCATCTCTGGTACACGCAACTGGACAGATGTACGTCAGTTCAACCTTATGTTCTCTACACAGATGGGTTCTACTGCCGATGGCGCTAACACCGTATATCTCCGTCCTGAGACTGCACAGGGTATCTTCGTTAACTACCTCAACGTGCAGAAGACAGGCCGCATGAAGCTCCCCTTCGGTATTGCACAGATTGGTAAGGCCTTCCGTAACGAGATCGTAGCACGTCAGTTCATCTTCCGTATGCGCGAGTTCGAGCAGATGGAGATGCAGTTCTTCGTACAGCCCGGCACTGAGATGCAGTGGTGGAGCGAGTGGAAGGAGACACGTATGGCATGGCACCGTGCCCTCGGCTTCGGTGACGAGAACTACCGCTTCCACGACCACGACAAGTTGGCCCACTATGCAAATGCCGCTACAGATATCGAGTTCAACTTCCCCTTCGGCTTCAAGGAGGTGGAGGGTATCCACTCGCGTACAGACTTCGACCTCGGTCGTCACCAGGAGTTCTCAGGCAAGAAGATTCAGTACTTCGACCCCGAGCGTGGTGAGAGCTATGTACCCTATGTTGTTGAGACATCAATCGGTGTTGACCGTATGTTCTTGCAGATTATGTCTGCAGCATACACCGAGGAGAAGCTCGAGAATGGCGAGGAGCGCGTAGTATTGCGCATCCCTGCAGCCCTTGCTCCTACAAAGGTTGCTGTGTTACCCTTGGTGAAGAAGGATGGCCTCCCAGAGGTGGCACGCCAGATTATCGACGACCTCAAGTATGACTACACCGTAGTATACGACGAGAAGGACTCTATCGGCAAGCGCTACCGTCGTCAGGATGCTATCGGTACACCTTTCTGCGTTACCGTAGACCACGACACCCTCAACGATGGCATGGTTACAGTGCGCCACCGCGACACTATGCAGCAGGAGCGTGTTAAGATTGAGGATTTGCGCGCAATGGTAGAGAAGGCAGTATCGTTCCGCGAGCTCTTCAAGAAGATTAAGGCATAAGCGATGCCCAGACTTATTGCCATAGACTACGGCACGAAGCGTACAGGCCTCGCCGTTACCGATCCGCTCGGCATCATCGCCTCGCCACTCGAGACGGTTGATACCAAGCAGCTCGAGCGCTACCTCGCCGACTACTTCCAGCGCGAGGAGGTATCGACAATCGTTGTGGGCTACCCCCGCCAGATGAGCGGTGCACCCTCGGAGACGATGCGATACATACAGCCGCTCATGGGTCGCCTACGCCATGCCTACCCCGATAAGAAGGTTGTGCCCTACGACGAGCGATTTACTTCCGTAATCGCGCAGCGCACAATACGTGAGAGTGGCATAGGCAAGATGGCACGCCGTGACAAGAGCCTCGTAGATAAGGTCTCTGCGGCAATTATCCTGCAGGACTATATGGCATCAGTTGGAATGTAAAACGTTGAAACAAAACAAAGTATGATTTATCCAATCGTAATATACGGCTCGCAGATTTTGCGTAACGAGTCTGAGGACATCACTCCCGACTACCCCGAACTCAAGAAGCTTATCGAGGATATGTGGATTACCCTTGGTGAGGCCGAGGGCGTGGGTCTTGCAGCACCGCAGATTGGCAAGAACATCCGCCTCTTCATTGTGGACTGCACACCTTGGGGTGAGGACGATCCTACACTCGCTGACTTCAAGCGCGTATTCATCAACGCCGAGATCTATGAGGAGTCGGAGGAGACATCTCTCTTCGAGGAGGGTTGCCTCTCTATCCCTGGCATCCACGAGAATGTGCGCCGTCCCGTAACTATCCGCATGCGCTACCTCGACGAGAACTTCGTGGAGCATGACGAGGAGTTCACAGGCAAGCCAGCACGTGTTATCCAGCACGAGTACGACCACATCGAGGGTATGGTGTTCACTGACCACCTTGCACCACTCCGTCGCAACCTTATTAAGAATAAGTTGCAGAAGATGGCACGTGGTTCGTATAAAGCAGCATATAAAACCAAGAGGTAATTTGTTGTGATAGCGGCGCATCTGCGACGCTTCAATCAAAGCTCTGAATGGGACGTACGCCAAGTACTACCCATCCAGAGTTTTTTCATGTCAGCGCCACATCTGCACCACTCTGACAACAAATTGGGTTGTGGTGCTAATCAATGTTTACAACTGCACCACTCTGACAACAAATTGGGTTGTGGTGCTAATGTCGGTACAACTCTAATAATTAATTTATCGTAGCAATAGCACTTATCCCGAAAAAAATACCTATCTTTGTGCTACCTAAGTGTGTTCATTAAAAATTATTAACCATATGAAACATCTATTTCGACTTTTTATCGCATCCGTAATTGCGATACTTCCCCTCGTTGGTTGCGAGCAGCCAAACGAGCAGGCTAAGACTCCTGCAATCGAGATCGTTGCAGTGACAACCACAGACACGACAATATCGTTCGCGGTATCAGCAACTAACGCAACGGAGTGCGCTTATATCCTCTACGACGGTGATATCATCACAGCTGAGGAGGTGTTTGCCCAGGGTACAACAACTGGTGCTAGTGGTGTGGTTGAGGTCAAGAACCTCGACAGTGAGACCACATACTACGTTATTGCTGCGGCACGCAACGCCAAGGGCGAGGTCTTGTCTAACACGCTAACAATGAAGACAAAGGCACAGGGCGACAATGGCGGTAACAACGACGATAATGGTGGCAATGGTGGTAACAACGATGACAACTTCGAGCTCCCCGACATCGAGGGTGTGGAGAACATCGTCATCACAAAGACCAAGGATGGCCGTTGGTATGAGCCTTACAACTACTACGTTACCTTTGTGCGCGACAATGGCGACAGCATCATCCTCGACTTCTACACTCTCGATGAGACCATGAGCCAGTACTTCCCATACGGTCAGTACACCTTCGCATCAAACTATTATCCCTACACCATTCACCCCGATACATCTGGTTACGTCCCCGCTGGTAAGAGCGCAGATGGTGAGGGCTATAACTTTACAGATGGTTATGTTTCGGTAGATGTCGTTAATGGCTACTACGCAATCTACATGATGCTTACCTACGAGGAGGAGGGTGTATCGAAGAGCATCCAGGGCTACTACAACGGCATCCTCTCGGGTGCATCAGTTCCCGAGGGCGACGACAATGGCTCGGAGGAGCTTATCGAGGTATTGGAGGTGGGCACTACCTCTTTCAGCTTCCGCATCAATGCCGAGGCTGATCAGTACTGGCGCTGCTCGGTTGTTGACAAGCGTACCTATGACCAGACACAGTCTAACCCCGGTGCATGGGTTGTGACATATGGCTTTATGCTTCAGGGCCCCCTCACCTTCAACTGGGAGGATGGTAAGATATGCGAGTATGTGCCAGGTCTACAGATGAGCGTTACCTCTTCGACCGACTATCTCATCATTGCGGCGTTGATGGACTACAGCGAGGGTCAGGAGAATAGCCTCCTTGGTGGCGTTGAGGTTGTTCAAGTTCGCACAAATGCCGAGGCTGAGGGTACAGGTAATGTTGATATGACAATCAAGGAGGTAGGCGCAAACGAGATAACCTTCGACTGCATCTTCGGTGATGATGTGTGGTGCTGCTATGTTGCGATGATGGAGACCGCTAACCTCCAGGAGATTAAGGACGGCAAGTATGCTATGGCGGGCTACGATAGCTACGAGGAGTGTATGCTCTCACTCGTGCCAGGTCTCAGCCACGACTTCATGCGTCAGTTCCTCGAGTCGCAGTACGACTACAAGTGGGATGGTCTAAAGTATGGCACTTCGTACACCCCATGTATCAAGGTTGTGGATATGAACAATGGCGCGAAGTTTATCGAGCTCGACCCATTTACAACGAAGTAAACGCCTCCATATTTTATATATAAGGTATCTGTTTGCGATATGCTTTTATGCTTATTTATTTTAACTTTTCGTTGAATTGTCTTTGAAAGAAGAAATAAAATAGGTATATTTGTAGTCGAGAAAGAAACAGTATAACTTAAAATTTACTATTATGAAGAAGTTTTTACTTTTGGCAGTAGCAGTTATCTTTGCTACTTCGGCATTCGCTCAGGATTACAAGAACTCTATCGGTTTGCGTGTAGGTTATGGTGCAGAGGTTCAGTACGAGCGTCACTTCTCATCAGAGAACTACCTCGAGGTTAACGGTGGTCTCTACGGCTTCGGTAACTCATTCCATGCTAACGCATCATATAACTGGAATCTTGTAGAGTGGGATTGGACTCCCCAGGCAGGTAAGTGGTTCCTCTCAGCAGGTGTTGGTGCTGCTGTAGGTACTTGGGGCTATAAGAACGCTGAGGGCGCAGACCGCATTGGCATGCAGCTTGGTGTTTTGGGTGATGTTGCATTCGGTATCCGTTTCAATAAGCCTGTAACCCTATCTGTTGACTATCGTCCTACAATCTACCTCTTCCACGATGCGTGGGCTCAGGGCTTCTACGGTGTAGGTATCACTTGTACTTACAACTTCTAAATCGTAAAACTCCAAAGGCCGTCGTAAGGCGGCCTTTTTTTCTGTCCCTTATACATATCTATTATAAACTATGAAAAAATTACTCCTTCTTGTTGCTGTTCTCTTCGTCGCAACAACATCATTTGCCCAGGATTGGTCTATTGGTGGTCGTGTAGGTTCTGGCTTCCAGGCTGTGGGTCAGTATAAGTACAACGGTAATGACTATGTTGAGGCTCGTTTTGGTGCTTCGTGGAACAACCCTGTAGTTTATACTATCTACGAGGATGCAAATAGCTTTGATGTGTATGACGGTCGTGTTATGGCGGACTTCACGCTCTTGCACAACTGGCACATCCTCGAAATGGACTGGACTCCCGATGGTGGTCTTTGGTTCTTTGATGCTGGTGTTGGTGTTAATGTTGGTGGCCGCGAGCACTACGCCTATGTAGGTGTTGCAGGTATGGCTCGCCTCGGTTTCACTTTCCACAATGTTCCTGTTACCCTTGCTGTAGATTGGACACCAACCTTCGGTCCAGGCATCCTCTATGTTCACAAGCACAACGAGGTCTTCTTCAACGAACTCGGTTTGGCGAATGTGGGTGTTACTTGTACCTTCAACTTTTAATTTGGCGCTATAAGGCAGACATCTACTGCCGCTAACAAAAATAAATGCGAATAGGTAGTACGCTTTAGTACAACCTATCCGCATTTTTTTTGCCGAGCGTTGTAGCTGCAGCCTTCTACCACCA
>JAEZPN010000111.1 GCA_023413645.1 Bacteroidota bacterium | reverse complement strand
TAATTTCTTGTGATAAGCCGCAATCTGCGGCACCAAACTTAGAGCCCCGAATGGGAAATACGCTTAGTATGTCCCATCCGAGGCTCTTTCATTTGGCACCACATCTCACGACTTCTGACAAGAAATTAGGGTATTGGTGCTAATCAGCGTTTGCTCGCGAGAGATATTAAGGAGTTTAGGGCGGTCGATTTAGATTAGGGTGGTTGATTTAGATACCTTAAAGTCTCTAAACTCCCTAAGTTCCTTAAATTCTCTAAAACCGATACAAAAAAAGTCCACCCCCTTAGGAGTGGACTTTCATATTTATAGTGTGTTAGATTATGCAAAGAGCTCTACATCCGATGCCTCCGATGCGTTGATATATGCTGCAGCCTCAGTAATCTTCTTTGCTGCGTACTTAACGAAAATCTTTGTGGGGTTCAAGTAGTCAGCCTCGCACTCTGCAGCCTGGCGCAACATGATGTGAGACATGATGATGTAACCCGCAATCTCCACGAGGCGGCGTGAGTGGAACTCCTTATAGCCGTTTGCCTCCTTGTCGATAGCCTCTACGCGCTCAACAACCTGCTCGTATACCTTACGCAACTCTACCAACTGCGCACCCATAGCCTCAGTTGCCTCGGTGCGAGCGTTCTCCTCGTAGCGCATGATCTGCTCGAGGTAGGTGCCCTTAGTTACGTGGTTGATAGCTGCAACAACCTGAAGCTGTGTAGTACCCTCGTAGATGTTCATGATACGTGCGTCGCGGTACAAGCGCTCGCAAGCGTAGTCCTTCATGTAGCCCGAGCCACCGTGAATCTGGATAGAGTCGTAAGCTACCTCGTTAGCATACTCCGAAGCGAACATCTTTGCAAGAGGAGTAAAGCCATCTGCCAAGCGGTTGTAGAACTTCATCTCCTGGCGCTCCTCGGCCTCGAGTGAGCGGTCGTGAGAGATGTGTGTAAGCTGCTTGTAGATATCCACGAAGCGTGCTGTCTCGTAGAGCATAGCGCGTGATGCAAGGGTCTTAGCCTCCATGTTCTTGAGCATCTCGCGTACGGCTGCGAACTCGATGATAGCCTTGCCGAACTGCTCACGCTCCTTAGCATACTTCAATGCCTCGCGGTAGGCTGCCTCGCACAAACCTGTTGACTGTGCTGCGATACCCAAGCGTGCGGCGTTCATCAACGACATGACATACTTAATGAGTCCCATCTTGCGGTCGCCAACCAATACTGCGGGTGCGTTGTTGAATACCAACTCGCAGGTGGGTGAACCCTTGATACCGAGCTTATTCTCAATGCGGCGCACCTTAACGCCACCATCGCGCTTGTCGTAGATAAGCATTGAGAGGCCTCGTGCATCCTTTGTGCCCTCCTCGGTACGAGCCAAGACGAGCGAGATGTCACCATCACCGTTGGTGATGAAGCGCTTGCAGCCGTTCAAGCGCCATACGCCAGCTGCCTCATCCCATGTAGCCTTGAGCATCACAGCGCCGAGGTCGGAGCCTGCATCGGGCTCTGTGAGGTCCATAGCACAGGTCTCGCCAGCAGAAACGCGGGGCAAGAAGCGCTGCTTAATCTCCTCAGATGCGAACTCGTTGATGGTCTCGGCGCAATCCTGCAAGCCCCAGATATTCTCGAAACCTGCATCGGCGCGTGCAACCATCTCGTTAGCCATGGCGAAGCATGTTACGGGCATGTTCAAACCGTCATACTTGCGGGGAAGAGTCATGCCACCCAAACCAGCAGCATTCAACGCCTCGATGTTGCGTACAGTGCCTGAAGCATACTCCACGTGGTCGTTGACAACGCGAGGACCCTCATGGTCAACGCTCTCAGCATTCGCAGCGATAACCTCGCCACAAACGTCGCCCACGATCTCCAACACGCGGCGGTATGAGTCGAGTGCATCCTCAGTATCCTGGGGTGCGTAGTCGTACTCCTTAGCATCGGCAAAGTTGCGCTCCTTGAGCTCAATAATCCTCTTCATCAAGGGATGAGAGAGGTGATACTGCAAATCCTTATTATCTATATAAAAGTTAGCCATTGCTTCTCCTATTTTGAGTTCTGTTTGTAATACTTAATCATCTTGGGGATTACCTCCTCCACGCTACCTGTGATGGCGTAGTCGGCAATCTTGTTGATGGGGGCCTGGGGGTCAGTGTTGATTGAAACAATCATCGCCGAACCATCCATACCCGCTGTGTGCTGAATCTGACCAGAGATACCGCAAGCGATGTAGAGCTTGGGGCGTACAGTAACACCTGTCTGGCCAATCTGGCGCTCATGCTCCGTAAAGCCTGCATCTACCGCAGCACGCGAAGCACCTACCTCACCGCCGAGGACATTTGCGAGCTCGTGTACGAGCTTGAAACCCTCCTTAGAACCTACGCCGTAACCACCAGCAACGATGACTGAAGCTCCCTTGATGTTAATCTTGCGCTCCTCGATGTGACGCTCTACGATGCGTACTGCAAGGTCGGTATCCTTAACCATGGGCTGCCACTCAATCTCGCGTACCTCGCCAGCTGCGGGTGTAGCAAGCGCCTCCTTGCGCATAACGCCCTCGCGAACTGTTGCCATCTGTGGGCGGCACTCGGGGTTAACGATAGTAGCGATGATGTTACCGCCAAATGCGGGGCGAATCTGGTAGAGAAGTGAGTCGTACTCCTTACCGCTCTTAGCATCCTTATGCTCACCGATTACGAGCTCTGTACAGTCGGCAGTAAGACCGCTGTGAAGCGCTGACGATACGCGTGGAGCGAAGTCACGACCTACGGGAGTTGCACCGAAGAGTGCAATCTGTGGCTTCTCCTGCTGTATGAGACCCACCATAACTGATGTATGGGGCAATGTGCGGAAGGGAGAGAAAATCTCGTTGTCGGCAACCCATACGGTGTCTGCACCATACTTTGCCAACTCGGGTGCGAGGTCCTTGACGTTGTGGCCGATAACCACTGCCTCGAGCTTTACGCCGAGCGTGTTAGCCAACTCACGACCCTTAGTGAGGAGCTCCAACGATACGTCGGCAATCTCGCGCTCCTCGATCTCGATATATACAAATACGTTATTCATACTCTTGAATCTTAGGCTGTTAACCGAGCGTGTGGCTCGCAATAAGCTCCTGCATGAGAGCCTCGATGTCTGCATCCTCGGCAGTGAGGGCCTTAGCCTCCTTAGCCTGGAATACTACGTTCTCAATCTTCTTAACCTTGGTAGGTGAGCCGCTAAGGCCGAGCTGCTCAGGGTCGGGGTTAACGTCTGCTGCCGCGAACTCCACGATGTGCAAGTAGGGGCGCTCCTCGATGAAAGCGTTCCACTGTGCATCGACGTTTGCCATCTCCGAAGTTGCGAGGGCGCGCTTGTACTTCATCACGCGCTTAGCATTGCGGGGACGACACTCCTTAGCCGATGAGTTTACGGTGATAAGCGCGGGAAGGGGAGATACGACAACCTCCGAGCCACGCTCCAAGCGGCGCTTGATGGTAATCTCGGTGTCGTTGATGTCTACGAGTTCCTCGGCGTATGTAATCTGTGGGAGGTCGAGCTTCTGGGCAACCTGGGGACCTACCTGTGCGGTGTCACCGTCGATAGCCTGGCGACCTGCTACGATGATGTCGGGCTCAATCTTGCGAAGTGCCAACGACAAGGCGTACGATGTAGCCAACGTATCAGAGCCTGCAAACTCCTTGCCTGAGAGCAAGTAACCGCCGTCAGCACCGCGGAACATAGCCTCGCGGATGACGTCGCTTGCGCGCTGGGGACCCATGGTCAATACGTATACCTCTGAGCCTGCGATGCGCTCCTTCATTTGCAGTGCCATTTCAAGGGCGTTGAGGTCCTCGGGGTTGAAGATTGCAGCGAGAGCAGCACGGTTTACCGTGCCCTCCGGAGTCATGGCATCCTTGCCCACATTGCGTGTGTCGGGCACCTGCTTTGCCATAACTACAATTTTCTTAACTCTTTCCATAACTATATTAATATATGTATATTTTGTCACTCTCTGTGTGCCAACCCCGTAGGGCTTAGCCGGGCAAAGATACTTATTTTTGCCTAAATTGCACTCGTTTTACTCTACAAATTTGCCTTTTACAGCGTAAATACTTAAGAATTAAGTATATGTGCGTATTGCAAATTTGTCTGTTTTACTCTTTGCTATCCGCGTATATCGACGTCGAGACGGCGGTAGCAATTTATGAGGTTGTAGGCTACGACCTCGGGTCTAAAACGTGTCACCTGACGGCGGCCAAGTGTTGTTAGTATCTGGCGTAGCTCGCCGCCATCGGTAAGTAGGTGTATGGCGTTTACGAGCTCGTCGCGGTTGTTGGGGTTGATGTATAGCGCTGCGTTGTCAGCTACCTCCTCCATGCTTGAAGAACGTGTTGTGATTACGGGTGTACCCACGGCCATGGCCTCGGCGATGTGTGTCGCGAAGCCTTCGTAGCGCGAGAGGTTGATGAGAACTGAAGCGTTGCGATATAGTGCGGGCATATCCTCTTCGGGTATGTGCTCGATTATATGCAGTCGGTTACTTACGCCGAGCTCTTGTGCTGCGCGCTTAAGGCGTGTTGTGTGCGATGTTGTGCGACCCACGATGACGTAGTGTGTCTCATTATCTATGAGTGGTAAGATGTTGACTACCTTAATCATAGAGCGTCGCTCGAGTTGCATGCCGACGCTTAATATGTAATTTTTTGGTAGGTTGTATTTCTCTCGCACAGCATCGAGGTACTCCTCGCACAGCTCTTTATTGTAGCGCTTTGCCACGCCGGGGTAGATGACATCGACCTTCTCGGGGTATATGCGGAAGTGTTTTGTGATGTCGCGCTTTACGCACTCGCTCACCGCTACGATGCGGTCTACGCGGTGGAGCATGCGGCCCATATATAGGCGGTGTGAAAGATGTTCGGGGGAGTTTGCAAAGGTGGTGTCGTAGAGAAACTCCATGTTGTGGATGGTCACTACGCTGCGTATGTTGTGCTTATCTAGGCACATGGGTATATGCTCAGCAAGGCCGTGGTATAGCTCTACATTGCCGTTGTGTAAATCGTTAGCGACGTGCCATATGCGCCATGGTAGTCGTAGCTTGCGCCATATAGCGCCGTCGGGCTCCATTGTTTCGATGTTGTGGAGTTGCTCTATCCTCTCGTAGTCTAGGTGTGGGGCACGTAGAGGTACGTATGAGCGGAAGTATGTGTAACGGGGTGCTGCAAGGGCCATCGCTTCGATAACGAGACGGCTGTATCGGCCGAACTCTTCGTGGTCGGACATTGCATATCTTGCGTCGAAGCCTATGGTGATGCTACGTTTCATCGTTTTTTGCTCGGCCTACATTGTAGCTGGCACATATACCTCGCAAAGATAGCAAAAAAAATGGAAAACGGAAATGGGAGAGGGGGTGATTGGAAAATTTAGTGAATTTAGGGGACTTAAATCGCAGTCATGTGTGGGGATTGACGTGCTCTTCAGGTTCGGTACATGCAAAAAAAATGAGGCAACCGAAGGGTGCAGAACTTTTAGTTCTTCTGACAAAGCTTGCATCTCTAACCTATTGGTTTAAAGCATGCAACCTGTGTCATACCCATCGATTGACCTCTCCAACCTAAAACTACTAACCTAAATGAACCTTAAAACTTCGCTGCAAAGGTAAAGGGTATTTTTTAATTGTGCAAATATTTTATTAAAAAATTTCAATAATTTTTGCAAATTTTTATCAAATCACCCTTAGAGTGCTGTCTGAGAGGGGGTTGAGGGTAGGGCGGCAAGGCTAATATTTTTTAGGGAGTTTAGAGAAATTAGGTAATTTAGGGTTAAATAGCACTCCACTCATAACTCTCTGCGTACCCTAAATTCTCTAAAACTAAACGCTTTTTTTCTGCTTTTCTCATTTCAATTTCTAATTTTTTTTACTATCTTTGCGCTATTGTTTATATATAAGAGGTATAAAAGCAACTAAAAATATAAAAACGTAAAATTATGGGAAGAGCATTTGAGTATCGCAAGGCGAGAAAAATGAAGCGCTGGGGACACATGGCGCGTGTATTTACAAAGATCGGTAAGGAGATTGAGATGGCTGTAAAGGCATCGGGTCCAGACCCCTCATCTAACCTCCGCCTCCGCCTTCTTATCCAGAACGCTAAGGCCGAGAACATGCCCAAGGAGAACGTAGAGCGTGCTATCAAGCGTGCAACAGATAAGGATGCTGCTGACTACAAAGAGATGATCTACGAGGGTTACGGTCCTCACGGTATTGCTGTGTTGGTGGAGACTGCTACCGACAACACAAACCGTACCGTAGCATCTGTTCGTATGTACTTCAACAAGTATGGTGGTACACTCGGTACATCAGGTTCTGTAGGCTTCATGTTCGAGCACAAGTGCGTATTTAAGTTCAAGCCTACCGAGGGCGTAGACCTCGAGGAGATGGAGCTCGAGATGATCGACTTCGGTGTTGACGAGTTCTACGCTGATGAGGGTGAGGTAACAGTATATGCTGCTTACGAGTCATTCGGCCAGATTCAGACATGGATTGAGGCTAAGGGCTTCGAGCTCGTATCTGGTGAGGCAGTACGTGTTCCTACCGACACTAAGGAGCTCACACCTGAGGAGCGTGAGGCTGTAAACAAGCTTATCGAGCACCTTGAGGAGGATGACGACGTAACAAACGTATATACCACAATGGCCGAGTCTGATGAGGACGAGGGCGATGAGGAGTAATACCTACAATTAGCATTTAACTATGGCAAAGTTCAACGAATATAAGGGTCTTGACTTGGCTGGCGTAGCTGATGAGATGTTGGCACGCTGGACCCAGGACGACACCTTCCATAAGAGCATCACAACACGTGAGGGTCATCCCACGTTCGTATTCTATGAGGGTCCCCCCTCAGCAAATGGTATGCCCGGTATTCACCACGTTATGGCGCGTACCATCAAAGACGTATTCTGCCGTTACAAGACTCAGCAGGGCTACCTCGTACACCGTAAGGCGGGCTGGGATACACATGGTCTCCCCGTAGAGCTCGGCGTAGAGAAGAAGCTTGGCATCACAAAGGAGGATATCGGCAAGAAGATCACCATCGAGGAGTACAACCAGCAGTGCCGCGAGGCTGTGATGGAGTTCACCGACGTATGGGAGGACCTCACACGTAAGATGGGCTACTGGGTGAACATGGATGATCCATATATCACCTACGACAACAAGTTTATTGAGACACTCTGGTGGCTCTTGAAGCAGCTCTACGAGAAGAACCTTCTCTACAAGGGCTACACTATTCAGCCCTACTCACCCGCAGCGGGCACAGGTCTCTCGACACACGAGCTCAACCAACCAGGCTGCTACCGCGATGTTAAGGATACAACATGTACTGCACAGTTCCGTATTCTTGAGCCTAAGGCTGAGATGGAGGGTTGGGGTACACCCGTGTTCCTCGCGTGGACAACAACACCTTGGACACTTCCTTCAAACACAGCACTCTGCGTGGGTCCCAAGTACGACTACGTAGCAGTTCGCACTTTCAACCCCTACACCGCAGAGAAGATTACAGCCGTAGTGGCTGAGCCACTTTTGTACTCTATCTTCAACAAGAAGGCTGAGGGCATCGCCCTTGAGGAGTATAAGGTGGGCGACAAGCTCATCCCATTCGAGGTTGTAGGCAAGTGGAAGGGTACAGAGCTCGAGGGTATGCACTACGAGCAGCTCTTGCCATGGGTTAAGCCCGTTGAGGCAGACGAGAATGGCAACTGGACAGAGGCTTCGGCTAAGGCATTCCGCGTAATCCTCGGTGACTACGTAACAGTTGAGGATGGTACAGGTATCGTACACATCGCGCCAACGTTTGGTGCTGATGATGCCTTCGTAGCACGCCAGGCTGGCATCCCATCGCTCTTTATGATTAACAAGCGCGGCGAAACTCGCCCCATGGTTGACTTCACTGGTAAGTTCTTCCTCACTGAGGAGCTCGACGAGAAGTTTGTTAAGGAGTGCATTAACGCTGACTACAACGAGTATGAGGGTCGCTTCGTGAAGAACGCTTACGATCCCCAGTACACCGTGGATGGTCGCTATGACGAGAAGGCTGCAGCAGCTGCCGAGAACCTCGACATCTACATCTCAATCCGCCTTAAGGAGACTAACAAGGTCTTCAAGATTGAGAAGCACACCCATAACTACCCACACTGCTGGCGTACAGATAAGCCTGTGTTGTACTACCCCTTGGACTCATGGTTCATCCGCACAACTGCGCTTCGTGAGCGCATGATGGATCTCAACAAGACCATCTACTGGAAGCCCGAGAGCACAGGTACAGGTCGCTTTGGCAAGTGGCTCGAGAACATCAACGACTGGAACCTCTCACGCTCACGCTTCTGGGGCACACCCCTCCCCATCTGGGCTACCGAGGACCGCACGGAGTTGAAGTGCATCGGCTCTGTTGAGGAGCTTATCGCCGAGATCGAGAAGGCTGTAGCTGCTGGTGTGATGACCGAGAACCCATACAAGAACTTCGTGGTTGGCGATATGTCAAAGGAGAACTACTCTACTAAGAATATTGACCTCCACCGTCCATATGTAGATAACATCGTGTTGGTATCATCTAAGGGTGAGCCTATGCGTCGTGAGCCCGACCTCATCGACGTATGGTTCGACTCAGGTGCTATGCCCTACGCACAGGTACACTACCCCTTCGAGAATAAGGAGGGCTTCGACCAGGTATATCCCGCAGACTTCATCGCTGAGGGTGTTGACCAGACACGTGGTTGGTTCTATACGCTCCACGCAATCGCTACCATGCTCTTCGACTCTGTAGCGTTCAAGAACATCATCTCTAACGGCTTGGTGCTCGACAAGAACGGTAACAAGATGTCTAAGCGTCTCGGTAACGCCGTAGACCCATTCGAGGTATTGAAGAAGTACGGTGCAGATGCTACACGCTGGTACATGATTTCGAACTCACAGCCTTGGGACAACCTCAAGTTTGACGTGGATGGCGTTGACGAGTGCCGCCGTAAGTTCTTCGGTACGCTCTACAACACATACTCATTCTTCGCGCTCTATGCTAACATCGACGGCTTCACAGGCGCCGAGGCAGAGATTCCCGTGGAGAACCGTCCCGAGATCGACCGCTGGATTTTGTCGGAGCTCAACTCTCTCATCCGCGATGTAACCGCATCGCTCGAGGAGTACGACCCAACACCTGCAGCACGTCGCATCGACGCCTTCGTGAACGAGAACCTCTCTAACTGGTACGTGCGCTTGAACCGTAAGCGTTTCTGGGGTGGCTCGATGAACGAGGATAAGCTCGCAGCATACCAGACTCTCTACACTTGCTTGGAGACTGTCGCTATGCTTGCTGCGCCTATCGCACCATTCATCACCGACCGCATCTTCTGCGACCTCAACGCAGCAAGTGGTCGCCACGCAGAGTCTTCAGTGCACCTCGCAGAGTATCCTAAGTGCAACGAGGCACTCATCAACCGTGAGCTCGAGGCACGCACAGCGCTCTCACAGCAGGTGTCATCTATGGTACTCGCATTGCGCCGCAAGGTGAATATCAACGTGCGTAAGCCACTTTCGAAGATTATCATCCCCGTACTTGATAAGGAGATGGCAGCACGCATCGAGGCTGTTCGTGCACTTATCATGAACGAGGTTAACATCAAGGATGTAGAGCTTATCACAGATACTACTGGTATCATCACTAAGCGTATCAAGCTCAACTTTAAGCACTTCTGCCAGCGCTATGCGCCACACGCTAAGGCTATGTCGGCGCTCATCGCGCAGTTCACTCAGGAGCAGATTGCAGAGATCGAGGCTAACGAGGAGACAACACTCGACCTCAATGGCGAGAAGGTTGTCGTTACAGCTGCCGACTTCGAGATTACGTCGGAGGATATGCCCGGCTGGTTGGTAGCATCGGAGGGTAAGATCACTGTAGCCCTCGATATTACCATCACTGAGGAGCTTAAGCGCGAGGGTGTTGCCCGCGAGCTCGTAAACCGCATCCAGAACATCCGTAAGGAGTCTGGCTTCGAGGTAACCGATAAGATTCGTGTGGAGATTGAGTCTAACGACCTTACCGCTGCTGCAGTTGAGAGCTTCGCACAGTACATCGCACAGCAGACACTCGCTGTGGATGTTAAGGTTGCTGCTACTCCCGCAGGTGCCTTCGTTGTCGACACCGACATCGACGAGGTGGCCCTCAAGATCGCAGTTACTAAGGCTTAATAGTCCGATATAACAATCTCCAAGAGTGCAGTCACATGGCTGCACTCTTTTATTATATAGGTAAATGGCGTAGTGCTCTCTTCCTCATTTCTCTTTTTTTCCGAAGAATATTTGCACGTTTCATAATTTTTGCTTAACTTCGCTTATTATAAGAATGATAACCGTACTAAAACATACGATTATGGCAGAGGAGAAGACACGTTACAACGACGCAGAACTTGAGGAGTTCCGTCTATTGATAGAGCAGAAATTGGCGTCAGCACGCGCCGACTACGATATGTTGCGTACCGCTACAAGCAACGAGAACGATACCGAGGACTCATCTCCCACCTTCAAGGTGATGGAGGAGGGTGCCACAACGCTCTCACGTGAGGAGTATGGCTCACTCGCGCAGCGTCAGGCTAAGTTCATCCGCAACCTCGAGATGGCCCTCGTGCGCATCAAGAACAAGACCTACGGTATCTGCAAGACCACCGGCAAGCTCATTCCACGTGAGCGCTTGCTCCGTGTGCCCCATGCTACCGAGTGTATCGAGGCAAAAACCGCCCGCAAGTAATTTGGCGCTATAAGGCAGACATCTACTGCCGCTAACAAAAATAAATGCGAATAGGTAGTACGCTTTAGTACAACCTATCCGCATTTTTTTTGCCGAGCGTTGTAGCTGCAGCCTTCTACCACCA
>JAEZPN010000105.1 GCA_023413645.1 Bacteroidota bacterium | reverse complement strand
GTACAAAGAAGTACAGCCCGAGGGGTCTTACTTTTGGAGATGGGGCGCAGATGACCCCTTATCACGCTAAATTACAAGTTGCCAAGCCTCTTATTTGTCTCGCGGATGATGCGTATTGTAGACTCGTCCTCAACGAAGATAGAGTTGAGGCCCTGCTGCTCCTGCGCGGGGTCACCCGTATAGTCGTCACCCTTTGCCCAGTACTCGTGGTCCTCGACATTTGTCTGGGCGTAGCCACCCCAACTCCAGAAGTTACAACCCGCAAATACATCCTTATTCTCGCGCGCTGTGACGATGAGATCGAAGACAAATGTGTAGTACAAATCGCGGCAAGTTACGGGACTACCCTTGTGGAAGTCCATATTGTCGCGGGGCATGCCAAACTCCTCAACCACAACGGGTTTGCCAATCTTACGACCAAGCTCGAGGTGCATGTTGATATACTCCTCGGTATTCTCGCACGACTGCTTCAAATCATCGCGCATAGCATCGCCGCGCATCCACTTCCAGTTGTATGGCCACACGTGGCAGTTGATGTACGAAATCTCGTCGATGGCGTGTATACGCTCGCAGAGATCCATGTCCCACTCGCAGCCGTAGTAGCCCTCCGAGCCTGTCGAAATCATGTGGTTGGGGTCGAGTGAGCGGATGAGCTTTGCGCTTGTCTCAATCCACTCGGCGAAGGCCTCTTTGTTGTCCTGCTCGCGGCTGCTGAAGGCGCGTGGCTCGTTCGAAATCTGCCATGAGAAGATGGCGGGGTCGTCGATATACTTGATGCCTGTATAGCGGTTTGTGCGCGACACGATGAAGCGTACGTGGTCGTAGAAGATCTGCTTCGCGCGCTCGTTACGCACGAACTCGCCCGCGAAAGTATTATATGAGAACCAACCATCTACGCGGGGCACAAGCACGGGCTCGTTGTTTGCCCACGCAACATACTGTGTGTAGCCACCGCTCCACTCCCACGCATTGTTGAAGTATAGCACTGCGGTCATTTCGCGCTTGCCGAGCTCCATCATCAAGTAGTCGAGGCCTGCCAATACCTCGTCGTTGTATTTGCCGGGCTCGGGCTGTAGGTTGGGCTCAATCTTGCCGAGGAGGCCATTTTCGCCCTCGCCACCTACCAAGATGCGAAGGTTGTCGATGCCGTTGGCCTTCATGAAGTCGAGCTCGCGGCAGAGGCGCTCGCGGTTGCCACCCTCACCCTCCGAGCCGAGGATTGCGCCATACCAGAAGTTCGTACCTACGAAGTAGTAGGGCTCGCCATTGCGCATAAACTGACCGTTCTCCACGGTGATAAATTTGTCTTTTGCATCGGCCTCGGCGCTACCCTTTGGGGCGCAACCAACAGCCATCATCATAGCCGCAACAATCGCGGCAAAACACACCTGCTGAAATCTCTTCATCGTATAAAAATTTTCGTAGTAATAATCGTTTACAAAAGTAGATAATTTTTTTGAAAAATTACTGCTTTTTACATTTGTAAAATTAGCGGATGTTGTGTACTTTTGTAGGGTGAAATTGCGTCAATATCCCCATGTCGCAAAATGTTGAACGATAAATCGTTGGGTATAAGGCGTTTACCATGCTATACTCGGTTGAAATATCGACATGTATAGAGGGCGATTTAATGCGTAAACGCAGACTCAAAGTTTAGAAAAATGAAGCGTATAATACTATCCGGTGGTGGTACCGGTGGACACATATATCCTGCAGTGGCCGTAGCGGAGGCTCTAAAGCGCAAATTTGGTGACGACGTAGAGCTACTTTTCGTAGGCGCTGAGGGCAAGATGGAGATGGAGAAAGTACCCGCTTTGGGATACAACATCAAGGGTCTCCCCGTGGCGGGCTTGCAGCGTAAGCTCTCACTCAAAAACCTCGCTCTACCCTTCAAGGTGGCATCGAGCGTGCGCCGTGCTAAGGGTATCATCCGCGAGTTTGGCGCCGACATCGTCGTGGGTTTTGGTGGCTACGCCTCAGCTCCCGTGCTCTGGGCGGCACAGCGCCTCGGCGTTCCAACCCTTATTCAGGAGCAGAACTCATACGCGGGCCTTACGAACAAGCTGCTCTCGAAGCGTGCTAAGCGCATCTGTGTGTCGTACGACAAGATGGAGCGCTTCTTCCCTGCCGACCGTATAGTGATGACGGGTAACCCCTTGCGTGGTCGCTTCACGGCAGATGGCGCAAACCGTGGCGAGGCATTGGCATACTACGGCTTCAACGATACGATGCCCGTGGTGTTGGTCGTGGGTGGATCGCTCGGCACGCGCACCCTCAATGAGATGATGAAGGCGTGGATACTCTCCCTCAATGGCGAGGCCCCCGTGCAGGTTATCTGGCAGACGGGTAAGTTCTACGAGCGCGAGATGCAGGAGTTCCTCGCGGCGCACCCCACGAAGAACATCTGGCAGGGCGCCTTTATCGACCGCATGGACTATGCCTATGCCGCAGCAGATGTGGTGCTCTCGCGAAGTGGTGCTTGCACCGTGTCGGAGTTGTGCCTCGTGGCGAAGCCCACAATCTTTGTCCCCTCGCCCAACGTATCTGAGGACCACCAGACGAAGAACGCTATGGCACTCGTAGAGAAGGGTGCCGCGGAGATTGTCAAGGATAGCGAGGCTGTGGCGCGTGGCATGAAGGAGGCTGTGGCACTCGCCATGGACCGTGACCGTCTTGAGAGCCTCTCGGCAAATATCGCAAAACTCGCCATTGTGGACTCTGCTGACCGCGTGGTGGCGGAGATAGAGAAGATTTTAACGAAATAAGAGCATGGAGCGTAACTATACGAAGATATACTTTCTCGGTATTGGCGGTATCGGCATGAGCGCCCTTGCGCGCTACTACATGCACGAGGGCTACCGCGTGGCGGGCTACGACCGCACTGCAACACCCCTCACGCGCGCTTTGGAGGCTGAGGGTGCCGAGGTGCACTACGAGGATGACATCGAACTTATCCCCCAGGATATGCGCTCCGCGGAGGATACACTCGTAATCCTCACACCCGCAATTCCTGCTGACCACAACGAGTGGGCATGGTTACGCGAGAAGGGTTTCCACATCGAGAAGCGCTCGCAGATTCTCGGACATATCTCCGAGGGTAAGCTCTGCATGGCCGTAGCGGGTACGCATGGCAAGACCACTACCTCAACGCTTGCAGCATGGCTCAACCACGCCGCAGCAAGGGAGGGTAGCGCTATCTTGGGTGGCGTATCGCGTAACTTCAACTCCAACCTCTCGCTCGGCGAGGGCAAGCGCTTGGTTGTTGAGGCCGACGAGTACGACCGCTCATTCTTGCGCCTACACCCCAATGTTGCAGTTATCACGGCTGCTGATGCCGACCACCTCGACATCTACGGCACTGCCGAGGCTGTGACTGAGGCATTCGAGGAGTTCGCATCGCAGATTAAGGAGGGTGGCGCACTCATCCTTAAGCAGGGCGTAGAGCTCAAGTTCGACACCACATCGCGCTCGTTGTATCGCTACTCGTGCGACAATGGCGGCGACTTCCATGCCGAAAACATCTCGTTAATTGAGGACGGTCACTATCGCTATGACATCGTCTTGCCCGATGGTCGCATCGAGGGCTGCACGCTCGGCATCTTGGGCAAGGTACACATCGAGAACTCGGTGGCTGCGGTGGCAATGTTGTGGTGTGCCGCAAAGATTGAGGACAAGGAGTTTGACAAGGAGGCGGTGAAGGCGGCTCTCAGAAGCTTCGAGGGCGTAAAGCGCCGCATGGAGGTATATATAAACACTCCCGAGCTTGTATATATCGACGACTATGCTCACCACCCCGAGGAGCTACGCGCTACGATAGAGTCGTTGCGAGGCATCTTCCCTGGTCGAAAGTTGTTGGCTATCTTCCAGCCACATCTCTACACTCGCACACGTGACTTCGCCGCGGAATTCTCGGAGGTGTTGTCGTTGTGTGACGAGGTTATCATGGTGCCCATCTACCCAGCGCGTGAGTTACCTATCGAGGGTGTATGCTCCGAGATGATTGGTCGCGAGCTAAAGGTAGAGTGGCAGCTTGTGGAGCGTGAGGATGTTGCCGAGCGACTTCGCACTATGAATACCGACGTTGTTGTGACATTTGGCGCGGGTAACATAGACGCCGTATGTGAGGATATTTACAGAACACTTCAAAGCAAACTGTAGGATGCAGGAGGGTTGGGCACATAAGATCTTGGGTTATGTGGGCTATGGCGTACTGTTCGTAGTCTTCATAGTTGTCGTCGTATGTGCCGAGGTGCTCAAGCGTGAGCATCGCGCTTCACAGCCTATCACCAATATCAAGGTGGAGATTACGGAGGGTGCAAATAGCCCCTTGGCAGATGAGGAGAGCATCGAGCGTTGGATAAGAGATGCTGAGCTTCTGGAGCCAAATATCACGCTCGAGAAGTTGGACATTGCAGCTATCGAGCGCCGAGCAGCGCAGCATAACGCTGTGGCCGAGGCGAATGCCTATGTCGACTACAACGGCAATGCAGTACTCGACGTAGCGCTCCGTGAGCCCATTGCGCGCCTACGTGCCGATGGCTACGACCTCTACATCACCGAGGATGGCTACCTGCTTCCCACGGTTGCAGACCGCACAGCTGCAGTGCCTGTAATCACCGGAAATTATAAACCCCTTTTCCGTCCAGGATATTCGGGTTATGCTAAGAGTGTTGTGGCAGACTCCATCGCCTCGCTTGACAGGGTTATCACCGAGCTTGAAGATGCCAAGCTGCCCATTTATCGTCAGCTCGACGAGAACGATAAGCGATTGCGTGAGGCGCTTAGCGAGAGCGTGCGTAAGGGAGTCTTTATGTCGGATAGCGAGTACGAATTGTTGCATAATGCTCTTGAGGCGCGCAAGGTTGTGGCACGCGAGCAGCACACAGCAACCAAGCGTAAGCTCGATGCCGAGATAGCCGCCCTCGCCGCCCAGCAGGATGAGGTACGCCTCAAGCAGAGCAGCGTGAAACTTGCGGGTGAGGACTTCGACTCACTCCTCGGCTTCTTGAAGCGTATAGATGGTAGCAACTTCTGGCATGCTGAGGTTGTGCAGATATTGCTCTCGGGAGGTGGCAGCAAGCGCATGGAGCTAAAGTTTGTGCCCCGCTCTGGCAACTTTGTTGTGGACCTCGGCGCACCGAGCGACTATGACACAAAACTATCGAACCTCTATCGCTTCTACAACAAGGGACTCGATAATGTAGGTTGGGACAAATATAGCAGCATAAGCCTCCGCTATGAGGGACAGGTTGTATGCCGCTAACACACAATGGAAATATAAATAAAACAATATAGAGACATGAAAGAGAGACAGATTGTAGCCATTGACGTAGGCTCGTCAAATGTAGTTATCGCCGTAGGTGCGATTGAGGATGACGGCCGCGTAAACATTCAGGGCATCGTATCGGAGCCTATCGAGGGCATCGATGCTGGCCGCGTTGAGAATAGCGAGACTGCTGGTCGTGCTGTAAAGGCGGCCAAGGAGCGCATCGAGCAGGAGCTCAACATCAAGATCACGGAGGCATACGCAGGCCTCTCGGGAGACTTCGTGCGCTGCGTGCAGGTTACAGACTATGTCTATGTGCAGGATGACGGCAGCAACCAGGTTACTGAGCGCGATATCGAGGACCTTGACCGTCGTATGCGTAGCGTGAAGTTGCCCGATGACCGCGAGGAGATCCTCTCTATGGAGGCTATCCGCTATACTATCGACGACAAGGTTGTAGATACCCCCGTGGGTGCTTATGGCCACATGCTTAATGCTACCTACAACTTCATTCTTGGTGACCGCACCATGCGCGATCGCCTCAACCAGTGCCTTATGAAGCATGGCATCAAGGTTAAGGAGTTCGTGCCCAACGCCCTTATCTCACACCTCTCTGTAGCTACGGATGAGGATATCGAGGAGGGTGCAGTTATCGTAGACCTCGGTGGTGGTGTGACAGATGTGTCGGTGCTCATGCGCAGCAAGGTGCGCCACATCGCATCTATTCCTATCGGTGCGGACTCCATCAACAACGACATCCGCGCATATGGCATCCCTGCAAACTATGTCGAGAACCTCAAGCGCCGCTATGGCTCAGCACTTACCGACATGGCTACCGACGACAAGATTGTCTTCCCCGTACGTCGTGGTGTGCCCAAGAGTATCCTTCGCCGTAACCTCGCTACAATTATCGAGGCACGCCTCAAGGAGATTGCCGAGTGGGTACGTCGCGAGATTAAGGAGGCTGGCTGTGGCACAAAGTTCTCACCCATTCTCCTTATCACAGGTGGTGGTGCCGAGATGCAGGATATCGAGACGCTCTTCGCACGTGAACTCGGCATCGACGAGGTACGTGCTGTATATCCCGAGTATGGCTTCACGGAGAACTTGACCGATGTCATCACAACAACAGCATATGCAACCGTAGCATCGCTCTTGCTCTTTGGTGCCGAGCGTGGCGCATGCTCTGTAGCTGGTGGCCCACGTGTTGTAGCTCCCGCAGAGCCCGAGGTTAAACCTCAGAACCCCATAAACCGTGTTGTGCCTAAGGTTGAGCCTCCGAAGGTGGTGGTTGATCCACAACCCGAGTCTGAGGTTGTGGTTGAGCCCGATCCAAAACCCGAGGTAGAGGTTGCGAAGCCTAAGCCCGAGGATGATATTTTCGAGACTGGCGACAACAACGGCGGCAAGAAGAAGAGATCAAGCTGGTGGAAGCGCCTCGAGGAGGGCATGGGTAAGTTGGGCAACTCGTTTGTAGGTAAGGATGAGGAGTCTGAGTTTTAACTAATGATATTGAGAGATAAGTAATATGGATAACATGAATGTAAACATGGCCGACGACTTGGTTACAGCCATCGCCGGTGACAATATATCAAACATCGAGCTCGACTCTGAGTCGAATATCATGGTGATTGGTGTTGGTGGTGCGGGAGGTAATGCCGTAAACCACATGTACAAGATGGGTATTACGGGTGTAAACTTCGTTGTGTGTAACACCGATGCCAAGGCGCTGAACAACTGCGATGTCAGGAACAAGGTGCAGATGGGTCCCGGTCTTGGTGCGGGTAACGACCCTAAGCGTGGTAAGGAACTCGCTATAGAGAGCGAGGAGCAGCTTCGCAGTTTGCTCGAGACTTCGGGCGTTAAGATGCTCTTCATCGCAGCAGGTATGGGTGGTGGTACTGGTACTGGTGCTTCGCCCGTCATCGCAAAGCTCGCACACGAGCTCGGCATCCTTACTGTTGCCGTTGTTACAATGCCCTTCCGCATGGAGGGTCCTGGTCGCTACAATAGCGCTGTGGAGGGTGTCAACGAACTTAAGCAGTGGGTGGACTCAACCCTCGTTATCGACAACGAGCGCTTGCGTATGCTCTACGGTAAGTTGCCCCTTAAGGAGGCCTTCGGCAAGGCAGATGATGTCTTGAGTATGGCAACTAAGGGCATCGCTGAGATTATCACCGTTGAGGTGGCTCTCGTGCGTGTCGACTTCGCCGATGTCAACAAGGTTATGCGCAATAGCGGCCGTACGCATATGTCTATGGTTAAGGCTACGGGTGAGAATCGTGCCTTGGAGGTTGCCGAGGGCGCACTCAGCTCGTCACTCTTGGATGACAACAACATTAACGGTGCGAAGGAGATTTTGATTAACTTCGCCGTGAACAACATCGATAACATCACACAGGATGACATCACCATCGCTATGGAGTGCATTCAGAAGCATGCAAGCTACAAGGATGAGGATGGCAACATCCACGCTGCCGACATCATCTGGGGTGCATGTCAGAAGCCTTCGTTGGGCGAGGATGAGCTCGAGATGGTCATCGTGGCTACCCGCTTCACCGATGGCGAGGATGTTAGTGTCGAGCCTACATACGTAGAGCCTGTCACCCCCTTTGAAACGCCTGTTGTTAAACCCATCGAGGATAAGGCAAAGGGAAACGATACTTTCAAGCCCACAAATGACCCTCACCGAGAGGTTATCATCACACCCCAGCAGGATAAGTATCGTCAGGTAGGCCTTCAGAAGCGTGAACCAGCCTACGTACGTCTCCGCTCGCAGTTTGAGGTAGAGAGCGACTCGCAGCAGAAGGTGAACTATCAGCAGCAGAACGTAGCTCGCGAGGAGCGCGCAGCTGAGCAGGGTGGTGGCACACTTTTCCAATAAATAACACACGGTCGAAATGTTTAACATTCTGACAACTGCCGACACACTGCTACGTGGTGCAGACTCCGTTGTTGTTAACATGCCACAATTGGGCGATGCTGCGACGACGGGTGTCAAAGATGTAGCAGCCATAGCCCTAAACAGCAATATAGACCTTGGCAATGTGGTGTTGTACGCCATCATTGCCTTGGTGCTTATCGTCTGCTCGGCAATGGCATCGGGTTCGGAGGTGGCATTCTTCTCGCTCACACATAGCGATATTGACGAGCTAGAGTCAAAGAATACCGTCGCCTCACGTCGTGTACTCGACCTACTCTCGAATCCCGACAGATTGTTGGCAACAATACTTGTGACCAATAACATGGTCAACATCTGTCTCGTTATCATGGCGACACTGCTCGTTAACGAGATATTCACCTTTGACGGCATCTGGGAGTTTATCTTTAACACCATCGTCATCACCTTTGTGCTCTTACTCTTTGGTGAGATTTTGCCCAAGGTGGTGTCGCAGGCCAACCCCATCAAGACCTCGCAGATGCTATCCGCTCCGCTTAAGTTCTTGCGCTGGGCAGTATACCCCCTCGCGTTTATCCTTATCCGCACCTCGAGCCGTGTGAGCCGCTTTGCAACAAAGAATGCCGAGATCTCTATTGAGGAGCTTGCCGATGCTGTTGATCTCACGGAGACAGGCTCGGCGGAGCAGCAGAAGATGCTCTCGGGTATCGTTAGTTTTGGTCAGACTGAGGTGGTTGAGATTATGCACTCGCGCGTCGACATCACGGGTTTGGAGTTTGATTCGGACTATGACGAGGTGCGCAAGGTGATTGTCGAGATGGGTTACTCGCGTATCCCCGTCTATGGCGATGACCTCGATGATGTGCGCGGCATACTCTATGTCAAGGACCTTCTCCCATATATCGCCGAGGCAAAGAGCTTCGAGTGGCAGAAACTCCTAAGAAAGCCCTACTTCGTGCCCGAGCACATGATGATTGACGACCTCTTGAAGGAGTTCCAGAAGAATAAAATCCATATCGCCATCGTTGTAGATGAGTACGGCGCAACGCAGGGCCTTATCTCGCTGGAGGATATCCTCGAGGAGGTTGTGGGTGAGATTACGGACGAGAGCGACGAGGATGAGGACAAGCTCTACGAGAAGATTGGCGAAAGGAGCTACATCTTCGATGCAAAGATTCATATTGGCGAGTTCTTGCGCGTCATAGGTTTTGACGAGGATAGTTTTCAGGATGTCGAGGGACATGCCGAGACGCTTGCAGGACTTATGATGGAGCTTAAGCGCGACCTACCACGTCGTGGTGACGAGCTCGAGGCACATGGCGTTAAGTTCTTCATCGCAACGATGGATGGCCGCCGCGTGGATAAGATTAAGGTTGACATAAATGGTTAAACTTATTGTCGAGGCTATACCTCCCGTCTATCTCTGTTGCGATGCGCTAATCACGGCGAGTGATGTGGTATCGGCATCGCGCTTTCAGAACGACAGACGCCGCCGAGAACACCTCGCATGGCGCCGTGTCGTGCGCAACGAGCTAGGGTGTGGCGTGGTCATCGACTACAACGAGGTGGGTGCACCTGTGGTTGACACTCCCAATACGCATATCAGCGTGGCTCATGGTGGCGAGAGGGTTGCTGTGACTATTGCGGATGAGCCTGTAGGTGTTGACATCGAGGCCCTCGAGCGCAACTACGAGAGGATAAAGTCTCGCTATATGACACCCGCGGAGGAGAGTCTCTCAACAATGGAGCAGTGGCCCGCAGTGGTGTGGACAGCTAAGGAGGCAATTTATAAGCTCTATGGTCAGCGCGAGGTGGACCTCACAGAAGATATACGCATCACGGCCTTTGATGCTGAGCGTATGAGGCTCACTGCCGAGGTGCGCGATACTAAGGGCATTGTCGTAGAGGCACAGATAATAGAAAATAGCGTGGCAGTAGCAGTAGCCACATATAAATAGATAGTAGATGTCATCAATACAAAATAATACCGTTTCGCTCGGTACCGATTCGCTCGGTAAGCTCTTGGCGCGATATGCCATTCCGGCAATTATCGCCATGGCGTCGTCGTCGCTATACCACATCATCGATAGCATCTTTATCGGTCATGGCGTGGGTGGCTACGCAATCTCGGGCATGGCAATCACGCTCCCCATCATGAATATCGCTGCCGCGTTTGGTGCTATGGTGGGTGTGGGTGCTGCAGCCCGCATCTCGATACGTCTGGGTGAGGGTAACAAGCGTGCTGCGGAGCAGATTCTCGGAAATGCCGTGATGCTAAACATGGTGCTCGGTATATCTATCATGCTCATCTTCCTCATCTTCCTCGACCCCATCCTTATCTTCTTCTCGGGTGGCCAGGCGGGCGAGGAGACGTTGGGCTATGCGCGCGAGTTTATGCGCGTGATTATGTTTGGTAACATCATCACACACCTCTACCTCGGTCTTAATGAGCAGTTGCGTGCCTCGGGATACCCCCGCAAGGCGATGTTCATAATGATACTCTCGATGGTGATATGTACCATTTTGAACCCCTTGTTTATCTTCGGCTTCGGCTGGGGCGTTAAGGGCTCGGCTATCGCTACGGTCATAGCACAGAGTATATGTTTGCTCATCCAAATACACCACTACACCTCGAAGAAGAGCTTCTTGCGCTTCAAGCGCGAGAGCTTCCGCTTCAAGCGTAGCATCGTCATCAATATCATATCTATCGGCATGGCGCCCTTCATCCTTAATGTGTGCGCCTCGCTCGTTGCACGCTTTATGAATACGGCGCTTCTGGAGTATGGTGGTACGGGTGTAGACGATGTGATTGTGGGCGGAAACATATGTACTCTATGCACCGCAGACCTCCCCGTGGGTGATATTTACGTTGGCGCTTACGGCATTATGAACCGTGTGATTCTGCTCTTTATCATGGTTGCCAATGGCTTCAATCAGGGTATGCAGCCTATCGTGGGCTACAACTATGGTGCAAAGCAGTATGGCCGTGTGCTTAAGACGTTGAAATATACCATCATCTGTGCTACGTGCGTCACAACTTTTGCCTTTGCTATCGGCATGCTCTTCCCCGAGTACGTCGCAGCACTCTTCGTTGAGGGTGGCAATAGCGCAGCGGACCAAGCTATGATACAAGTTGTGGAGCAGGGTTTGAGCATTGCGATGATTATGTTCCCGTTGGTAGGCTTCCAGATTGTTGCGGGTGGTTTCTTCCAGTATATTGGTCGTGCACCTATGGCTATGCTCCTCTCAGCATCGCGCCAGTTGCTCTTTTTGTTGCCTCTGTTGCTCACGCTAACGCCCAAGTTTGGTGCTGTGGGCGCATGGATGTCGATGCCTATTGCCGACTCGGCATCGGTGCTTGTTGCGGCAACACTGCTCTTTATTCAGGTGCGTAAACTCAAGCGCATGGAGCGCGAGATGCTCTTTAATAGATAGATATTATACCTATATATAATAATAGAGTCCCACCATTCGGCGGGACTCTACTATTTTACCCCTAACGCAACACTATCGCTCGGGCTTAATATCCTTAACGCGGAGCTGCTTGCTCACCGTGCCACGGTAGTGGTTTTCGACAATCTGGTAGCATACCGAGATGGGCTTGCCACCACGCACCCACTCATAGTGTGTGGGCTGCTGGAAGGCAATAGCAGGGATTGTCGTATGTGGTTTCTGGCGCTGCATCAAGTCCATGCGCAAGTGGTCGCACTCCACGCCCACAAGCTTTGCATCACCGCGGTTGCTCGCACCCGTAGTCATAAAGACAGGCGCTGTGTTGCCTGGACCAAAGGGCTGGAAGCTATTCAAATGACGCTGGAACTGATCCGTAATGTCCGAGAACAACAACTCGCTATCGATGTCCACCTGTGGAACAAGGATGTTGGGGTCGATATTCTCCTCCACATAGTCGTTGAAGCGCTTGGTGAAGGCCGCAACATTCTCCTCCTTCATCGTCAAACCAGCAGCGTACATATGTCCGCCGAAGTTCTCCAACAAGTCGGAGCACGACTCCACAGCTTGGTATAGGTCGAAGCCCGCAACCGAGCGTGCTGAACCTGTAACGAAGCCGTTAGACTTTGTGAGCACAACCGTAGGACGATAGTAGGTCTCGATAAGGCGCGATGCCACGATACCCACAATGCCCTTCATCCACTTAGGATTGTAGATAACAGTGCTCTTGAGCGCCTTAAGCTCGGGATGAGACTCCACATAGTCGTGCGCCTCCTGCGTAACGTTGCGGTCGATAGACTTACGATCCTGGTTGAACGAGTCGATAACCTCGCCAAACTTCGCAGCCTCCTGCTCGTTACCCTCGATAAGAAGGCTCACTGCAGCATGACCACCCGAGGGTGCAGCATTCTCATCATCCTCATCCATACGCATACGTCCTGCAGCATTGATACGTGGACCAATCTTAAAGACGATGTCGTCGATGGTGATGTTGTGTCCCTCAAGACCACAAATCTTGATGATCGAGAGCAGACCCTTCGACGGCGTAGAGTTGAGCTTACGCAATCCGTAGTATGCCAAAATGCGGTTTTCATCCACAAGAGGCACAATGTCTGAGGCGATACTTACGACCAACAAATCCAACAAAGGCTCGATCTGCGAGAATGGGATGTTGTTGCGTCGTGCATAGGCCTCGACGAGTTTAAAACCAACGCCACAACCACTCAACTCATCAAAAGGATAGTTGCAGTCGGTGCGTTTGGGATCCAATACAGCCACTGCCTG
>JAEZPN010000086.1 GCA_023413645.1 Bacteroidota bacterium | reverse complement strand
GTTTTGTCTCGGTGTCGACATTTAAGCGTCGTTTCCGCAAGCGTTTCAGTATGCCACCTCATCAGTGGTTTGTAATCCGTAAGTTGGATCTTGCGTATCGAATGATTCTTGCTACGGATGTCGCCATCGCAGAGATTGCTCGCTTGTGTGGTTTCACAAACTCTTCGCACTTTATTGCAGCCTTCAAGCGTCAGTATAACACAACGCCAGCATCGCTTCGCCGCAACCACCGCAGGCAGTAAGGGGAATACAAAGTAAAGCATGTAGGCGGAATGATGCTTTGTATAAGGCGCAAAAAATAGAGCAAGGGTTGACTGCGAAAGTCAACCCTTTGCATTTAGTTCTATTCCACCTCCTTGAGGTACTCCGACTCGAAGATGTCCACAGGCGCTACGGCATATTGCTCCTTGGTGATGCCGCGACGCTGCAGCTCGCTCTTGATGATGGGCAGCTCATCGGTGCAAAGAATCAGGTAGTCGTCAATCCTCTTTGGCTCGCAAAGTTCTATGCCTAGCTGATGCTTGTAGATGGTGTAAACCAGCTCCGAGCAATAGTAGATGTCGTTGTCGAAGCTAAATGCCGCGTCGTAGCTCTTGCCCAGGAGGTGGTCATACTCAATCTTGATATTCTCCCTCTCGGAGCGCTTAAGCCAATATTTGCCACCCACGCCGCGCGCAATAAACTCATCCAATGGCGTCAGTACCAGTGTACTCAGTGTCTCAAGAACATAGGGCTCGCCATCGCGCATCACGATAATGCCGCAGTGAGTAACCCTCGAGCGAGTGCCAATCTGTATTAGAGCCGACTGGCGCGTCTTTGTGGTCTGGAATATCACATCTCCCTCTCTGACCACCTCATCCACGGGGAGCGACTGCGCGGTAAGCGTCTCGGGAATCATCGACCCATATAGCACCGCCACACCAACAAATGCTATACCCGATAGTACGAGTAGTGTCTTAAATAGCCTCTTCATGGTCGTTTCTTGCTTGTTTTTTTCTCTTGCGGTTTCTTACGAACTTGCAGATAAGGAGTATAGCACCCCAGACCATCAGCACGAGCGAATACAGGAACAATGCCAACACTGCTAAGATTCCCTCGTCCTCACTAACGATATAACTAACATAGGCTCTATCCTTGTAGATTAGGCAGTTTACACAATACAACTCATCTACGCCTCCACCATCATCCCAATATTCGTAGCATCCTAACGAATTGAGCTTGGTCCAATGCTCGCCATCCTCTTGGCACCTACGCTCCATCTCCGCGATGCACTCATCCGATACCTCCTCCATGAACCAAATCTGGTGTTCGAAGTTGTCGAATCGTGATGCACCTCTGTCGAGGTTATCTGCAGATTCATACTTTGCAATATCCGGCAGGTCGAGGTCAACAATCCTATCTATGTTATCCACATCGCTGGCCAATCTGTGGTGCGAGGGCCACGCAAGAAAGATAAGTATCGCTGCGTGAAGTAGGCCACATGCCCATATGTAAACCTTAGTTGATATTCTCATGGCTGTGCAGTGTGCGAATGGTTATAGTCCAAATACCTTGTCCAACTCAGCCTTTGAGTAGTTCTTGACCATGGCAGTGTGACCCTTGTAGGTGAACTTTAGGTCGGTGCCATTGTCTGTTGTGATAGGGGTAATCTTTACGCCGGCATAGGTGAAACTTTCGCTATTGCACTCCTCGATTTTGGGTGCAACCTTCTCGTATTCCTCAACGCAGAGGCTCTTCACCTTGTCGGGCATAAGGTTGTAGATGGCGACAAGAGTCGTGGCTTCGAACTCGAAATCTTCATCCATTCCTGCGGGTGAGGCGATAACGGCAAAGGAGTAGTTAGCATCTGCCACCTCGTGGGTGATAACGGTTGCCGAGATGCCGAAAACGGTTACGAGCGAAAGCACTGCAATAAAAAAGAATTTCTTCATAGCTTTAATTTTTAGAGTGTTTTTAATTTGTTTTCACCCTATAATGTCGCTATGAAGAAAAGGTAACCGCTAATTACGCAAAATTTTCTTAGAAATATTGAATTATGTCGTAGAGCCACTCTCGGGGCGATTGCAGAATCTGCATGGGGTACTGCACAAATACCCTGCTGATGGCATTCATGACACCACCTCGGGGTGTTGCAAGAATTAACGATAGGACTGCGAGATGCGTAAAGGCAATGAATGCTACGGAGCGCAGGCGACCGCAGTTCTCAATGTCGGATTGCGTGAGCCTCGTCTGCTTGATGAACGAGTGCAGATGGAAGGCGTAGGTAAAGGCTATGAGGGCATCGAAGATTATCATGTAGTGTGCATCGCCCGCAAACCTGAAGGGAAAGATCATAAAGGTATAGATAGGTATGCAGTATGGCGACAGAGTGATGGGTAGGTAGCCAATGAAGCCCGACTTGTAAACGACATGACACTCCCTGCCTCGAACAACGAACTCATATATCTTGCGACCAAACAATAGGGCCACAAGCGTGTGCGTAAGCTCGTGGGTGAACTTCATACTCCAGTCGAGGTTGTGCCTCATGCGGAATATCCACAACATAACCGCGAAGAGGAGATATGTCACAAAGCCAACGATGAGGCCCACATAGTTGCCCGTAAACCTCCAGTCGAGACCCGCTATTGTGTATATCTCTATGGCATTCTTGCAGAGCGAGGTGACGCACACACCCGCAAACAGGAGTGCCAACACCCCGAAGAAGAGCGTTGACAATATATAATAGAGTGTGTCGAGTACCTTTCGCATTACTTATCCCTCTTATCCTCCGTTGTATCCAATGCCGCCAACGAGATGTCACCCTCGGCATAGGCGCTCTCATCCTCCAATAGCTCCCTGAGCGCAGCACGCTCAACTGCGGCACGCACAGCATCCTCGGCAAACTCGTCACTCGCGATGAGTTGTGCCGCAATCTCCTTAAACTTATTCATGCACTTACTCTTTTTTGTCTTGGCCGAATCGGCATTACGCATGCCCAAGATGCTCGCTATGTCATCCATAGGCTTACGCTCCCAGTAGAAGAGCATCAACAGACGCTTACACTCCGCGGGCATAGAGTCGAAAACCCTATCGAGGAACTCATTCTGCGCCTCTTGCTTCTCCTGGGTAGCCATATCGCCCTCTGCTACATAATGTTGCTTGTCGAGAATTGTAACCGCATCGGCTGAAGAAAGATGGTTTCGCTTGCGGAGGAAGTTGCACGTCGTGAACTTACCAATCTGCACGAGATAGCTGAATATCGCGCCCTCGCGGGGTATTATCATGCCACCGCTCTTAATCTTATTCATAAGGATGAGCAACGACTCCTGGAATATATCCTCGATATCCTGCTTTTGGAGTCTATATGTTGCGAATTCCTGCATTAGAATCGAGGCAAACCCCATCCGCATATTGTGATAGATATGCCTCCAAGCCTGTTCGTCATTCTGGGTTATGCCTAAGAGAAGTTGCGAGTCTGTCATATTGTTTTAGTTTTTACTCTACAAAGTTAGCAAATATTTACAAATAAAGCCAACTTCCCGTTGATTTGGTAGGTTGGCTATAGGTGTTGATAGTAATAACTTGTAGTCGATAACCTTACTCTTGAGGAGCTGGCGGAGAGGTGTTTTGTCTCGGTGTCGACATTTAAGCGTCGTTTCCGCAAGCGTTTCAGTATGCCACCTCATCAGTGGTTTGTAATCCGTAAGTTGG
>JAEZPN010000085.1 GCA_023413645.1 Bacteroidota bacterium | reverse complement strand
CCAACTTACGGATTACAAACCACTGATGAGGTGGCATACTGAAACGCTTGCGGAAACGACGCTTAAATGTCGACACCGAGACAAAACACCTCTCCGCCAGCTCCTCAAGAGTAAGGTTATCGACTACTGCACCCATAACTACACTCTCTAAGCGACTATCCTCGCTATCAACGGCAGTCTCAGGGTGTATTTCACTCTTGTTTAGGTGCATGACAATCTGCTCGAAGACGCCATTGCAATCTGTTTTGTTCTCTATGATATGTTTACCGCGCTCGAGTACGTAGAGACATTGCTCGGGGATACTGAAGCTACGGCAATCTGAGTGCACACAGCAGTTACCATGAATGATATATCCTATGGCATAGTGTTCGGTTACGATAGAAGATGTAGTATTGGAACTACTCTTTATATACTCAAACAGTAGTGCCGTTTTTGGATGACTATTAGATTTCTGCTGCACACAGTTACTCATAATTATAGAGTTTATTTTGTTTTAACAGCACAAAAATATAACGACAAAACCTAATATGCAACTCCGAAACGCAGATTGACCCGTTTACAATATTATAATAAATTAAAAATACAATAAAAACCATATATTTTATTGTATTATTTTATCATATTTCTCTACAATAAAAACTGTGTATCAATAGAATATACGGATAAACCTCAATTTATTAACATGAAAAAATAATTTAACCTTTTTTTTATCACGCATCGAGCCAAAGAGTTGAGATATAGACAAAAAAAAAACATCGGATTGTATATCCGATGCTTATGGTGTAGCGAGAGAGAGACTTGAACTCTCGACCTCATGATTATGAATCATGCGCTCTAACCAGCTGAGCTATCTCGCCATTGCTCTGAAAGCGAGTGCAAAGATAGAGCATTTTTCTAAACTTCCAAAATATTTTCAACTTTTTTTTCAAAAAAATTACAAATATTTTAGCCCATAAAAAGCACCCTTTCAATAAGCACCTACCAATCAGCACCTTACGCAAAATCGCATTTCCAAGATTTTTGGATAAGGTTGTGTGGTCTTATCCCATATATATTATAGGTATTTACCCGTGTAGCTACGCTCCGAGCGTTTTACATCTTCAGGGGGACCCTCTGCGACAATCTCACCGCCACCCTTACCACCCTCGGGGCCGAGGTCAATAATCCAGTCGGCAACGCGCACAACATCGAGGTTATGTTCGATAACTATAGCCGTATTACCACAATCCACCAAGCGGTTGATAACATCCAACAGCTGGCGTATATCTTCGAAATGGAGACCCGTAGTAGGCTCATCGAGGATGTAGAGCGTGCGACCTGTATCGCGTTTAGACAGCTCCGTAGCGAGTTTTATACGCTGCGACTCACCACCCGAAAGCGTTGTGCATGGCTGACCGAGCGTGAGGTATCCCAAGCCGACCTCCTGTATAGCTTTAAGCTTTGTATATATCGAGGGTATATGTTCGAAGAACTCAACAGCCATATTTATAGTCATGTTGAGCACATCGTTGATGCTCTTACCCTTATACTTCACCTCCAACGTCTCGCGATTATAGCGGTTACCGCCACACTGACGGCAGCGCACATATACATCGGGCAGGAAGTTCATCTCTATAGTCTCGTGACCGGCACCACGACATGCCTCACATCGTCCACCCTTGACATTGAACGAGAAGCGTCCAGCCTTATATCCACGAATCTGCGCATCGGGGGTCTGCTCGAAGAGCTTGCGTATGTCTGCAAAGACATTAGTATATGTCGCGGGGTTACTGCGTGGCGTGCGACCGATAGGCGACTGATCCACTACCACCAACTTATCTATATGCTCCATGCCCTCAATCGAGGCGTAGGGCAATGCCTGGTCGAACGAACGATACAAGTGACGCGAGAGTACAGGACGCAGCGTGCCATTTATAAGCGACGACTTACCCGAACCAGAGACACCCGTGATGCAGACCAGTTTACCAAGCGGAATGCTAACATCTACATTTTTGAGGTTGTTACCCGTAGCACCTCGTAGTGTGATATACTCGCCACTACCCTTTCGCAACTCCACGGGAGGCTCAATACGTCGGCGACCCGTTAGGTAATCGGCCGTGATACTCTTGCTATTACATATATCCTCGAACGTACCTGCAGCGACAATCTCGCCACCACGACGACCCGCCAAGGGACCAACATCGACGATGTAGTCCGCAGCACGCATCATATCCTCATCGTGCTCCACAACGATAACCGAGTTACCCGCATCCCTCAAGTTCTTAAGGCTCGAGATAAGGCGATGGTTATCTCTCTGGTGCAAGCCGATACTTGGCTCATCGAGGATATAGAGTACATTCACGAGTTTTGAACCTATCTGCGTTGCGAGGCGTATGCGCTGTGCCTCACCACCAGATATGGTGCGCGAAGCACGCGATAAAGACAAGTAACCAAGTCCCACATCGACCAAGAAGCCTACACGCTCGCGTATCTCCTTAACGATGTCGCGGGCGATGGTGCGCTCCTTGTCGTTGAGCACATTGTCTATATTCGCTATCCACTCCCTAAACTCTACGATAGACATCGCCGAGACATCCGCTATACTCTTGTCACCAATACGGAAGTAGAGCGCCTCGGCCTTGAGGCGCGAGCCACCACAACACGAACACTCCTCCCTCGCCATAAACTGCTCACGCCACTTCTTACCACGCGCTGACTCCTCATCCTCGTTACGCATAATCCACTCCGAGACACCCATCCACTGCACCAGACGTGTGCCCGACATCGCCGAGAACTCCGACATATTGACAGCCACAGGCTCTGAGTCGCCATAGAGGATGGCATTGAGACCCTCGCGCGAGATTGTACCAAGTGGGTCGTCCAACGTGAAATCGTGGCGATGACCTAGCATCTCGAGCATGGCAAAGAGCATATTATTATGATACTTACCCAATGGTTCTACACCTCCATCGCGGAGCGAGAGACTTGAATCGGGTATAATCTTTTCGATATCGAAGACTGCCCTATCACCCAAGCCGTTGCACTCGGGGCAAGCACCCTTAGGTGAGTTAAAGGAGAAGGTGTGGGGTTCTGGTTCCTCAAAGGCTACACCCGTTGTAGGGCACATAAGGTTACGCGAATAGTAGCGTATACCCTCCGTAGCATAGTCGTAGAGCATCATCGTACCACGACCCTGGCGCATAGCCTCACCCAATGATGTCGCCATACGTTCGCGGTGTGCCTCACCTACAACCAAGCGGTCAATGACCATATCAATGGTATGGGTCTTGTAGCGGTCGAGTTTCAAGCCTGCCGAGAACTCGCGTATCTCACCGTCGATGCGAGCATAGATATAACCCTTACGAGACATGGTCTCGAAGAGCTCGCGATAATGACCCTTACGACCCTTAACCACAGGGGCAAGGAATGCCACCCTACGACCATCGAAGCCCTTAATCATAAGGTTTATAATCTCCTGGTCGCTATAGCGCACCATAGGTTCGCCAGTGTGGGGCGAATAGGCACGCGAAGCACGTGCAAACAGCAGACGTAAGAAGTCATTTATCTCCGTCACCGTGCCCACAGTAGAGCGGGGGTTTTTGTTTGTAGTCTTCTGCTCGATGGCAACCACAGGACTAAGGCCCGTGATGTGATCGACATCGGGGCGCTCCATATTGCCAACAAACTGTCGCGCGTATGCCGAGAGGGTCTCCATATAACGGCGCTGACCCTCGGCATATATAGTATCAAATGCCAACGACGACTTACCCGAACCCGAGAGTCCGGTTATAACAACGAGCGAGTCGCGTGGGATGGTAACATCCACGTTCTTAAGGTTATGCACCCTAGCTCCAGTTATCTCAATCTGTCGTTTTGCCATAATTTAGTTAAGTAGCGGCTGCAACATATCCTGCAACGAAATCAAGCCCACAAGGTCGATAAACGATACAACGATGATAAATAGCGTAAACCACTTCACAAACTTAACACCCCAGTTTGCAGCCCAGTGTGATGCCAATACGGCGCCAAGGATATTACCAACGCCATGAATAAGGCCTGCATCGTAGTCCACTTGACCCTTATACATAAACACCGCCAAAGCGAAGGGTGTAGAGATGAATATAACACAACCCTTAAGCACATTAGCCGTAACGATGTCGAGTTTCATTGTCCATATTGTAACTGCGAGAATCAAGAAGCCGAGACCGATATAGATATATCCGCCATAGAAGCCCACAAGGAAGAAGATGGGATAGTGCCACCAGCGAATCTTAAGCTTGTGACCCTCGGGCGTAGAGACCTTATCACGATCCAAGATGAGGTAGATGAGGATGATGGCAAGCACCAAACTCAAGCACACCTTGAATGTGCCTTCGCTTACATCGATAGCACATAGCGAGCCCGCTATTGTACCAACAATAGTTGGCACACCAAGCAAGAGGCTATTCTTGATATCGACCATGCTCTTACGCATAAAGGCGATTGTGGCCGAGAAGTTCTGCATCACAACGGCAATACGGTTTGTACCATTAGCCACAGCCACGGGAATACCCATAGCCATATATAGTGCCATAGTAATTACCGAGCCACCACCGCCCAGTGTATTGATGATACCCACCACAACACCCGAGACGAGTAGCAAAGTAACCACTACCCAATCTACATTCTGCAACCACTCCATCATAATCTTTGAGGTTATGTAATTATAAAATTGTCAGCATCGCGCGCAACATCAAAGCGCTCTTTGAATGCCGTCTGTTTCTCCAAATCAACTTCAACAATGGCTATTGAGGCCTCACTGCCACAATCCGCCATGATGTCGCCACGATAATCTATGGCCATCGAGTCACCCGCATACTCCAACGTAGGTTCTGCGCCTATGCGGTTTACGCCAAAGACATAGGCTTGATTTTCCATAGCTCGCGCACGAAGCAGTGTTCGCCACACCTCCCTACGCGCCTTGGGCCACAATGCAGAGTAGATTATCGCATCGTAGTCGCCACGCTGGCGGCTCCACACCGGGAAGCGCAAGTCGTAGCACACCTCCATAAGATAGCGCACACCGCGCCACTCGATAACCGTACGCTCATCGCCCGCCGTGAACTTCTCCGCCTCGCCACCGATAGAGAATAGGTGGTGCTTGTCGTACCACAACACATCGGCATCGGGTGTAATCAGATACATGCGGTTGCGATACTCCTTATCGCGCTCAACAATCACAGAACCCACCACCGCAGCATCCAACTCGCGCGCAATGTCAATCATAAGCGAGATATTGCGACCATCGCGGTCGGCAACCTTCTCGGGGTCGGTAACAAAGCCCGTCATAAACATCTCCGAAAAGATAATGAGATCGACCTTAGGCTTTCTGCCCTCGTGAATATCACACGCCAACTCCGCCACTAGCGCCTTGATGCTCTTGGCATTGGCTTTCCAGTCGTTCCACGCAATATCGCGCTGTACTATGGCTACGCTCTGCTTCATTGTTCTATTACTTTGTCGCCACATAGAAGAGGTCGAAACACTTATCATTGACCTCTTGAAGGGCATAATCATCCATCTTTATCGACTCCGTGAGCGCCGTATTCTGGCTATGCAGACGGCGGCGGTTGAGTCTATTTGCCACATCGTAGGGCAACTGTAAAATCCAACGGGGCAACCACCACTGCATCTTGAATATATCAAAGCGCATGATGCGATGCACCGACTCCTTATTCTTTGTGTAGTATGCCCACACCTGCTCGTTGCCACCCACGCCATAACACTCTACGCTCGAAAATCCCGAGAGCAAAGCCTTAAACTCCTCGGCACGATACTCGCGAACATGCCAGGGGTTGCGTGTCAACGACATAGGTTTATTTGGAGTGCTAACAATGAATTTACCCCCCTTACGCAATACGCGCATCACCTCTGCCACAAACTCCTTGTCGCGCGCTATGTGCTCGATAACCTGGAACGAGACCACACAGTCGAACTCTCCATCGGCAAAGGGCAATGGTGGCACCTTCGCCTCACGAAACTCCACGTTTGCGGGTAGCGACGCCACATCTACGGCGCAGTGCTTATCGAGCGTGACGTAGCGCTCGGCATGGGGGGCGATAATCTCTATGCCGTAACCCGTGCCGGTGCCAATCTCCAACACACGCCCCTCAACCCTCTTGGCAGCCTCATAGTAGGCCAACCTCGAACGCTGATAGACGAAGTTGTCGGTAACCTCGCGCGAAACTCTCTCTGCCGTATTTAGCGCCATGGTCGCTATCGCTTGATACGTTCGATACCAAACTCTGTCTGGCGCACCTTACCCGCCTTGAGCAACATGCCGAGCGCGCGCTTAAAGACCTTCTTGCTCATGCCCGTGAGGCGTGACACATCCTGAGGGTCGCTCTTGTCGTTCGCCGCAAGCACACCACCATGCTCCTCGATAAGCTGCTCGAGTTTAACGACAGCGGTCTCCACCTCTGCTAAGCCCTGTTGCTGAAGGCTCACGTCGATGCGGAAGTCCTCAGTAATCTTGCGCACCCAACCGCGGCAAGTGTCGCCAACATGAATTGGACGGAAGAGCTGATTCTTGTAGATCATACCCCAGTGGCGGTTGTTGATAACAACGCGATAGCCAATGGGCGTAGCAAATGCCACCAACACCTCAACCTCGTCACCCACCTTCACAGTGAGGGGATCGTCGTTGTAGATGTAGGGCTTTATTTTGTTGGTAGCGACACAGCGACCTGTGCGGTCATCGACATACATATAGACCACTGTCTTCTGACCTGCTACCACACCACCCTGCTGGTTGCGGTTGGGGAGAAAGAGGTGCTTGCCGAAGAGTCCCCAGTCGAGGAACGCACCGTGCAAGTTCTTGTCAACAACCTTTAGCGCTGCGACCTCACCCACCTTGATAAGTGGCTTCTCGGTTGTAGCAACGGGACGGTCGTCAGAGTCGTGATATACGAATACCTCAACCCTATCGCCAACCTTCATATCGAGTTTCACAAATCGGTTGGGCAACAACACCTCAACACCCTCATCATCAACGAGATATAGACCGAAGTCTGAGATGCGTGCCACCTCAAGTGTTTGAATTTCACCTGTTCTCATAATCAATATTATAATTGTAAGCGTGTAAAGATAGTAAAAAAAAGTGAATATCGGGGTCGATTATTAAAAAAATTCGTACTTTTGCACAATATGAGCACCATACGGGAACATATCAAGGAGCAGGTAGCGGCGTTGCCACACGCACCGGGCGTATATCAATTCCTCGACCGCAACGACAAGATTATCTATGTCGGCAAGGCAAAGGACTTGCGCAAGCGCGTGTCTTCATACTTCGTCGAAAACCGCGACCACTCGGCAAAGGTTATAGTGCTCGTAAAGCAGATTGTTGAGATACGCCACATCGTAGTGGATAGCGAGCAAGATGCCCTACTCCTCGAAAACTCACTCATCAAGAGCCTGCAGCCACGATACAACATTCTGCTCAAGGATGACAAAACCTATCCATGGATTGTGATACGCCGAGAGCCCTTTGCGCGAGTGCTCTCGACACGCCAACTTGTGCGTGATGGCTCGGAGTATTTTGGTCCCTATGGTTCAATAGCAACACAGCGTTCGTTATTGGAGTTTATACGTCGTGTTATTCCATTGCGTACGTGTAAGTTAAATCTTACTACCGAAAGCATCGCTCGAGGTAAACATCAGCTATGTTTGCAGTACCATTTGGGCAACTGTAAAGCCCCCTGCGTGGGCAAGCAGAGCGAGGCAGAATATGCCGAAAGTCTCGCCCTTGTACGCTCGGTTTTGCGTGGCGATTTGCGTCCCGTACGACAGTGGTTAGAGCACGAAATGATGGAGGCGGCAAAGGAACTTCGCTTCGAGGTCGCGGAGGAGTTTAAGCAACGTTTGCAGTCGCTGGAGAACTACCAGAGTAAGAGTGTAATCGTGAGCTCAAAGATTGACAACACAGACGTATTTTCACTTCTCAAGGATGACGATATAGCCTACTGCAACCACATCTGTATACGCCACGGCTCAATTGTCGCAGTGCAGACAATACGCATGACAACGGGAGTGGATGACAACGACGAGGATATGCTATCAATGGCGATACGCCACATTGCCGAAGATATAAACGGAGGTCTTTCGCGCGAGGTTATCGTGCCACATATGCCCTCGGCAGCAACACTCTTCGACGGCGTGACATTCACCATACCCAAGCGAGGCGAGAAGGCTGAGTTATTAGAATTCTCACTACGCAGCGCCCGCATCTATCGCGCCGAGCTGATGAAAAACCTCGAGATAAAGAACCCCGAGCGACATACTGAGCGCCTTATGGCGGCTATGCAGCGCGAGTTACACCTCGACCGCCAGCCACGACATATTGAGTGCTTCGACAACTCTAATCTACAAGGTACCAATCCCGTAGCATCGTGCGTGGTATTCCGCGACGGCAAACCCTCACGCAAGGAGTATCGCCACTTCAACGTCAAGACCGTGGTGGGTCCCGACGACTTCGCCTCAATGCGCGAGATACTCCACCGCCGATACTCACGCCTCCTTGCGGAGGGCGCAGAACTCCCAGACCTCATCATTGTAGATGGCGGCAAAGGTCAGCTTTCAAGCGCCTACGGCGTGCTCAAGGAGCTGGGCATAGAGCATAAAGTACCCATCGTGGGTCTTGCAAAACGCCTCGAGGAGGTATTCTACCCTGGCGACCCCATACCCTATTACCTATCGCGTACGGGTGAGCCACTAAAGGTTGTCTGCCATATTCGCGACGAGGCACACCGCTTCGGAATTACGTTCCACCGTCAGAAGCGCAACAACGCACTTATAACAAGTGAGTTGGACAACATAGAGGGCATCGGCGAGAAGAGTCGCAACGCACTACTCAAGCATTTCAAGAGTGTGCGCAAAATCAAGGAGGCGACACTCGAGGAGCTAGTCGCGGTAGTCGGCACATCGCGCGCCACAGCCACGTTCAACCACTTTCACAAGGAGTAGCAATCGCAAGTAGGCGGTTGCTACTCTTACTTTTTGTGGTCGCAGATTTTGATTTTTGCGAAAAGTTTCCTATATTTGTTATTAAATAACTCCTAATCCCGTAATTTATAAACATACATAATTTTTACAACTATGAAGACATCTTGGGAGAAATCAATCTATGTCATCTTTTTTCCGATCTACATCCTCTCATTGTACCTTGCCATAAAGTTTCCTCAAGACGGTTTGTGGCCATTTATCATGCTTAACATTGGTGCTTTAACGGGCATCCCCAATCTTGCACGAATCATCCGCAAGGATAAGGGTGAAACCGAGGCAACGGGAGAAGAGAAGGGCAAACCTACAGAGGGCAGAAAGTATTGGAAATACCTCATGGCGTATATCTCGGCAGCACTCATCATCTGCCTTGTTATCGACATGTTCCTCGATAAGGATAACGCCATTAAGTATGTGGGCTTGCTTGTGATTTTCGCGAGCATCTTCGTACTGTTCCTTGTGGTAGACCTAATCCTCGTTGTACTTCCTCAGCACAAGAAGACTAAGGAAGAAGCGGCCAAGAATAAAGAGCTACCCAACAAAAACGCCAAGGAGAGCGAAGATAGCGAGGATAGCGAGGAGAACAACGCGAATAAAGCAAGCGAGAACGAAGACGACGAATGGGAATAACAATTAAACTAAGATACTATGGCACAGATAAAATTTTGCAGTCAGTGTGGCGCGCCACTCACTAATACTAACGCAAACTTCTGCAGTCAGTGTGGCTACAAATTCGAGCGCATCGAGGAGGTAGCAGCACCCGCCGTAGAGGCACCAGCAAAGAACGCAGACGGCCTCATCAAGAACTCATACTACGCAAAGTATAGCCGAAACCTCGGCATTATAGGCTTGGTTATAAGTTCAATTTCAACAATATACCTCATGATATTATTGTTTGCAATTTCAATGATATGTGACTATGACGACGGTAACTGGTATTTATATAATACAGAATTATCATTCAATAGCGTTATTTCTGGCATGGCATCATGGCATGGTGTAACAATTAATGATCTTTTAATGGTAGTAATTCCTATTGTATCATCATTCATAGCATGCTACTATCTACGACGTTTTGCTGATGCGCAAACCACGCCCGATAAGGCAGCACACACACGCAAAATAGCATCGGGAGTACTCATAGCCACCATCGGTTGGTTGCTCAGCCTGGCATACATCGTTAAATATAGCGAACCATATTACCACTACTGGGATTATATCTCTGCTGACTACACACATACATCTTTCATCAACCTACTGGGCGTTGCCATTAGCATATTTGGAGTATTCGTAGTGTGGAAGAACCTACGAAAGATGCAAGCATCAAACTTGGTATCCGAGAGTGCAAAGAGATTTGTAAAGTTAGCTACTACCCTAACACTCTTAACCCTTATCATCATTGCCACAGAGTTTGTTGTAGAGTTTATCTTCAAGTGTTGCGCGTTTGGCGGCATCGTAGAGCATGAGGGTGCCCTCGTTGTTTTAACACTCTACTCTCTACTACACCTAGCACTCTTCGCTATTGTTGGCGTAATATCGTTCTTTGCAATCATATCACTCAGCAAAAGTGCGCCACAGCTCTCCGCAGAGGAGTATAACGCGGTGGAAGCAAGAGTCGTAGAGAGCAACTCTCCAAAGAGCAAACTTACACGCATGCTTTACATCTTCGCAGGTATTGCAATAGCTTGTTGTGTATCGTGGGTATTAAGTTTAATAGAGGGTATTGCATTCTCACTCGATTTATATATTAGCAGCAATGCAAACCTCATCGAACATATCTTTGGTGCTTTCGGCTTATATATACCATTGATGGCCATTGCGACAATGTACCTAATAAACAAAACTTCAAACGGCAAAAAGAGATCGCTATTGGGCTATATCCTTATGATAGCCGGAGGTACTTTAATGTACCTACTATACATGTCAGGAGTGGCTGATTTTAATGGTAGCATCTTAATCATATATATTCATGGCGCATTAGCATTGGCAACTGGCTACTTCCTCTACATCTGGACTGCAGAGTGCGATATTCTCTCAAAGATTATAATTACCGCAGCAGCTCTATGCCCACTATCAAATTACCTTACCGCGCTCATGGATGCCCCCTACGCAGTTACAGCATTGCACGCGATGTTAAATCAGATAGTATGCGCAGCAGCATATATCTACGTCATCATTCGTCTAAATGGTCGCGAGAATGTAATCGCTAAGTGGCGCGAACTGATTTAGGACTGCGACAAAACAGAAGATACTAACCTTATAAAACTGCGATTATGGACTTTACATTGGGAAACAACGAGAGTATTGTATTGGAAGTGAAGGGGGTTCACATTAGAAGTTTCTTTAACGTAGAACAGGGCACCTTCTATTTAACTAACCAGCGCGTTGTATTTGCACGCCCCAGTAAGGCTGTGCGCTTCTGGGCACCTATGGCAGAGGGCTTTGTAAAGGGTGTGGACGTATCGTTCGCACACTTCTACGCCGACCTCGCCTCAGCGACAATAAAGAAGCATGGCTTCGCAAAGAAGATTGCGCTAACATGGAAGAGTGGCGTTACATACGAAGTTCAGGCCACAAAGCACGACGAATTTATGGCTACACTACGCAATCATGTCTCTGCCAACGGTGGTAATGTCGTAGAAGACGGTGCAGGAGGTTTTACTGTAGCATAAGTAGCACTCACACCACAAAACAATAATAGGATGCCCGAAAGGACATCCTATTATTTTATGCTCTTACCATGGCCAGCCGCCGCCACCGCCGCCACCGCCGCCACCAGGACCACCACCGCCACCAGGACCACCACCCGATGAGCTACCGACAGTCGTTATTGTGCTTGTGGGAGTAAACGTATTGAGTTCCGAGCCACCAGACATGGCACCCTCGATAGACCAATACAACCACTCGTCTGCGGGGTTAGTGATGGTACCACCCTGCCATACCTTATATGTACTATTCTTAACAATCTCTGGACAAGAGAGGAGCAATGTAGCACCGCTCTTTGTCAATGGGTACTCGAACGACACGATAACATTATCCGAAGAGTCGAGGAGCGTTACCACCTCTCCTGCAGTAGCAGTGAGGCCGTTATATACCAACATGCACTGGCTGCTTGCGGTAGATGGCGATGCCATCATCGAACCACCAAAACCAATCATGGTACCACCCTGAATCTTCCAGTTGCTACTTACGTCAACATCGACACCTGTCTCTGGAGCGTTGCCACCTACACCGATAACCAAACCACCCTTCATCGTGAGTGTGCCGTTAGAGTCCATACCATCATTGTTTGTGCCGTAGGTGTAAATCTTACCGCCGTTGATTGTGATATCCGACTTTGCGTTGATGCCGTCGTCATATGACTTAACCATCATCTCGCCACCGTTGAACGTAATTGTAGACTTACTCTCCACGCCCTCAGAGCCCTCGCTTGCGCCAGTGACGTTGATATCGGTTACGCCACCATTTACAATGAGTGCACCGTCCACCTTAATAGCCTTGGGCGAAGAGGTTGTATTTCTATTATACTCGTAGCGCTTACCCGTTGTTGTGAGGTTAAGATTACCTCCGTTGATGGTGAGCGAGCCATCGCAGTTTATACACTTACCACCAGAACCAGTCGACTTGAATACAAAATCACCGTCATTAATCTCGATATGCGTATCGCTCTTTAGAGCCGCTGCAGACGATGTATCAGCCTCGGTAGAGTCATACTCGGCATTTCCCGATGTCTCAACATCAAACTTACCGCCATCGATAACAATGTCGTAGTCGCACTTCACACCCTTACCAGCTGTGCTTGCCACACGTGCATAGAACAAGCCACCCTTAAACCATGCACCAATCTGGTCCTCGTCATCACCCTTAACATGGAGTGCATTCTTCGCTGCCGCAGTAATAGCGATTGTAGTACCAGGACGCTGGTAGTAGTAACCATCAGTAGCGATAGCATGCTTATATTTGCCCGCTGCTACGAGTGCACCCTCGCCACTTACGATGATATGACCCTCTGAGAAGAAGGCACCCTTGCGGTCCTCGTTATACGAACCAGGGAGAGTATATGCGTCATCAGTGTAGTTTGCGATGTCTGCGATGCGGTTTGTAGTGCCATTTGTAAGGTTTAGGAACATGCGCTTTTTGCACTGCGAGTTGATAGCTGGGCCTCTCTTAGATGTGAGGTCGAGACCGCTAAGCGTGAGTTTGAACTTCTTGTCGCCATAGATTTTGAGGCCACCATCCGAGCTCTGACCAAGCGCAATGATCTCTACTCCCGACACGCTATTTGTGAGCATGTCGATAGTAACGTATGCCCCCGAAATGTTAGTCTTGATATTAGAGTTAGATGACTCTACAGTCGCTGTAGAACCATTGAATGTCACGACAACGGTGTTTGTAAATGAGTTCGCCTCGTAGAAGAAATCGACATCCGAGCCCACAGCGTCCATGCCAGCATCACTAGCCCAAGCACCTGTCCATGGCGTAACATCGCCATTTACGTCAGGGTTATTAACCTCGGAGTTACCCACATCATTGTCGTCATTGTCATCACCCGTCTCGTTCTTCTCGTCGTCACTCTTTGGGTCGTTCTCCTCCTCAGTTTTCTCATCATCGTCCTTATTATCGTCGGGGTTAACAACCTCCTCATCGTCATCGGGCGTAGGGGTGAAGGTAATCTCAGGCGAGCATGCGCATACGGTCATTAGTACCATAGCAAACACCGCCACCTTAAGTGTAATTATTGAAAATCTCATAGGTAATATTAGGTAATTAACTTTCAATTTTAGTCTCTACGACTATACTCGCTTATCTCGCTTCTTGCGCTTAAACCACGACTTTATGCGCTGCCAGCCCTTAACACCGACAATGGCAAGACCTGAGTATTGCGCCACCTTAGCCAAGCCGAAAAAGATAATAAACAACACACTCTTAGCCTCGGCAGAGATGGGCAAAAGCGCCTGAGCAAAGGATATAACATAGCACAATAGGCATATCACTAGAACAACAACACCTGTACGGAATGATAGGCGCGCAAAGAAATGCCTTATCGAATCACGAATCTTTATAAACATCTGCTTCATCAATGCTTCGCTTACTCGTTTGCAATTCCCATGGGAATATGTACGCCGGGTACGTTGCGTAGGTGATCAAGGTGAGACATTTGGTCATCAAAGAATATGTGGGGTTGCATAATCTCGAGGACTCTATCTTTTGAGATACCACCAAGGAAGAAGGCCTCGGTAACCTCCACTCCCCAACTCTTAAGGGTGTTGACTACGCGCTCATGCGCAGGCGCATTACGCGCGGTCACAATGGATATCTTCAACCAGCGGCGATACTCGGGGTTGTTAGAGATACGTTGCGTTTCGAGCTTCTGCAAGTTCGAGATCTTCATCAAAAGGTCGGCAAGAGGGCCAGGATCGAGAGGTCGCTGTGTCGAAGCCTCGTGGATATGGAAAGCCTGTAAGCCATGCTCCTTGTATATCTTCTCGGACTCATCGTCGGCAATAACACCATCGAAGTCGAAGGCTATACGCAACTCATTATCCGAGCTATCGTCAAGCACTTCGCTCTCCAGAACACGGCCCGCAGCATATCCCGCGTCGCAAGCGCGCTTAACGTCGCGTTCCGAAGCCGACAAGAAGAGCGATGCGTTGAAGGCGGGCAAGTACTTATATGGCGATTCGCCCGAGAAGAACGAGGCACGCGTGATGTCGAGGCCATAGTGCTTAATGGTACGGAATACGCGAAGTCCCGTCTCGGGAGAGTTGCGCGAGAGAAGGACAACCTCCACGGGTTGCTCCTCGGCAAATATCTCATTGAAGCTGAGTAAGCGCTTCACGAAGGGGAACGCAACGCCCTTAGCCAGCGGCTTGTCGATGTTCTGCTCCTGGTAGCGGCGGTACTCATCGAGTCCGCACTCGTTGTATATTTTATCCGACTCCGAGAGGTCGAAGAGCGCCGAAGAAGATACCGCAACGACAAGTTTATTTTCAATAGGGAAAGCCATATATCTATATATTTGCCACAAATATACAAAAAAAATCCAACATGCAAACCATCTTATACAGTGGTGCATGTTGGACTTTCTGGTTGAGCTACCGAGATTCGAACTCAGAATAACAGAACCAAAATCTGCTGTGTTACCGTTACACCATAGCTCAATCGTTGCTCGTAAGCGGTTGCAAATATAGTGTAAAGTTTTGAAATGACAAAATTTTGACTCTATTGTTTTTAGTTTTCTCTCTCGCTGATGTCGTAATATTGCACCACCTTATTGCGATACTCTTGGGGTGTTGCACCAAACTCCTGCTTAAATACGCGCGTGAAGTGGTGCGGGTATTTGAAGCCGAGCTTATAACCAATCTCACCTATTGATTGCGATGAGTAGCGCAATTGGTGTGCTGCCTCCCTAACCACCATCTGGCGAATATGTTGTTGTGCCGAGCACTTCATCTTCTTGCGCACCACATCACCGAGATAGTTTGGTGATATGTGTAGCACATCGGCACACGAGGACACGGTGGGAAGCTTCTGAAGCACATCGCGCGAGCCACTTAAGTAGTCGTAAATTAGCTTCTGGAATTTCGCTACGATAACATCTGCCGAGTCTTGATGTGAGCTGCGCTGACGCTCAAAGTAACGCATACTTAAATTCAACAGTACGGCAATTCCTGCAGCGATGATGTGACTTGAGTATTTGTCCTCGGCATGGGTAAGCTCAAGGCGTATGCTCTGCATACAATTCATAATCATGTATCGCTCATCGCTATTTAGCCTAAT
>JAEZPN010000052.1 GCA_023413645.1 Bacteroidota bacterium | reverse complement strand
CCATACGTTTCCCCTTGAACCAAAGTTACCCTTGGCAAGCTTCAAAACCTTCTTTCTTCTTGCGCGTGACGCAACAGCGTTGACTGAACGTGGCATAGTTTAAAGTTTTTGATAGAGTTGGTAGCGGTGTGATTCTCTCACACTCTTTAGGGCTACTGCGCTCCGATTGTTAATTAAAAATTGTTGTTGTTACTACTGCTTTTAAGCCTCTGCCGTTAATTACTTAACGAGCAACTGCTTGATCTTAGCCTCATCAGCTGAAGATACTGTACCTGAGTAGCAAAGGTTACGCTTACGCTTGTTAGTCTTTTTTGTCAGGATGTGACTGTGATAAGCGTGCTTACGCTTGATCTTACCTGTGCCGGTGAAAGAAAAACGCTTCTTAGCAGCGGCATTTGTTTTCATTTTTGGCATTGTTACAAAAGTTAAATTAGTTAATAATAGCGCGCAAAGGTAAACATAAAATTCGATACTGCAAAATTATAGAATTTAAAATTCGCAATTTTATCTCACTTTATTTACTCACAAGGGGCAAAACCTACTTTTTAGCGAACTTAAACTGCGCTGCAACGGGGAGGTGATCCGAAAGCTCGACCTCGCTGTTAGCATCATAGTTGAGTGGTTCGAAGCCCTCAGAGTAGAGGATATAGTCGATACGCAACCAACCCCACATAGGACGGTAGGTATAACCAAAGCCACTACCCTTCTCCTTGAATATGTCGTTAAGGTGGCGTGTCATCTGCTGATAGACATACGAACCGGGAGTGTCGTTGAAGTCGCCACACACGATATGGCGGTATGGCGTAGCGGCGATAACCTTACACAACGAGTCTACGTGGTTGATGCGCACGGCAGTATTCTCCGCAACGCGGTCTGCGATGCTAATCATGCTGTCGCCATCGCTCAATATCTTACCGCGTGAGATATCCTCGCTATCTTCCGCCGTGATACCCATAGTGTAGAAGTGGTTGTTAAAGATTCGGATGGTGTCCTTATCTGGCACATAGATATCTACCCACTGTGTTGTGCCACGACCCGTATTTGCTATGCTACCGCTTGCCACAATGGGATAGCGACTATATGTACGCAAGATAACGTTCTCCGACTCGTTCACGTCGCTAACATAGACATTTTTGTAGTCCTCGGTGATGAGCAAGTCGATGTAGTCCAAGTTGTCGGCATCGAGAGCATACTCCTGCAAGCATATTACATCGGCAACACGCTTCTGCTTGACAAAGGGATTTGAAGCCGAGAGGTAGTCGGCATGCTCCTTAACTACGCGGTGGTTGTCGTCGTTGCGGAAGCCTCGCACATTATATGTAAGCACCGTGAAGGCATCCTTAGACTGATTCTCGGTAGCGGTATCACGCACCCAGTTGATGTTGAAGAACTCGTTGATGTGGAACAGACCGGGAATAAGCACAAGACATACAGCAATCGAGAGCTTCCACTTGCGGGCAATAAGCCATACGATTAGACATGCCAACACCATAACGTAGAGGATATGACGGAAGTGGCCAACAATTGTTAGCGAGCCATAATACTCAGGCGAGATGTAGCGTGTAAGATATGCGATAATGAGGGCTACCGATAGCGAAATCGTAAGCGCGAGGTGCACAATAAAGAGTATTGTGCCGATGTAAGAACCCTTCTTCTTAGGCTTCGAGCTACCACCAAGAGGTGTGTTGCTGTAGGTTTCATTGTTTTTTGACATAGCCTTAAATCTTTATATCCTGGGGTTAAGTTTGTTATTTTTTGTGTCCGTTATCTCTTTAATAATAGTAGTTATTGCGCTTGCGAGCCTGATGACGCCACCATAGGAGTAGCAACCAGCCCCAGAACATACCGCCAAGGTGGGCAAAGTGTGCCACGTTGTCCATAGTGCCTGAAACACCAAGTAAAAGCTCCAACGCGCCATATATAATCACAAACCACTTAGCCTTAAGCGTAATGGGTGGGAAGATTAGCGAAATCATGGCGTTAGGGTGCATAAGACCAAACGCTAAGAGTAGGCCAAACACCGCTCCCGAAGCACCCACGGTAGGTGTTGCCATATACCCAAACCAGTCTTTAGATCCAACTTCGAGGTGTGCGAGGTCTATCTGAGCGACACCCATCTGGAAGAGCGCTGCGCCCACACCACATACTATATAATATATAAGGAAGCGCTTCCAGCCCATCTCCAACTCCAATGTACGTCCAAACATCCACAACGAGAACATATTGAAGAAGATGTGCGAAAAATCATCTGCGGAGTGCATAAACATATATGTAAGTGGCTGCCAAGGCTTAAAGAGCGTCATATCAGCCTCGCCCAGACATCTGAAGTCTACGTTGAACATCGCGAAGTTAGCATACATCATGTTACTATCATAGAGCTTCATTGCCAAAAAGACAACGAGGTTGGCAATTATAAGATTGAGCACCACAGGGGGTGTCGAACTATTGGTTCTAAATATAGACATACTCTAAAGTTTGGTTACAAATTAAAATTTCGCGAGCTTCGCACGCAACTCATCTACCGTAAGCTCCGCCATGATGGGCGAACCAGAGTGTGTGAAGCTGGGGTTTGCACACTTCTCCAAGCGGTGCAACAACTCCAAAGCATCGGCCGACTTAACACCCTTGCCATAGCCAGCACTACCACGACGTGCCATAAGCTCCGCCATGCGCTCGCGCTCGCGCTCCAAGGGCATATCGCCATCCTCAATGCCGTGCAACAACTCATATATCAACTCATCGAGAGGTGTTGCCACATCCAAAATTGCGGGACGTCCCGCAACCGAGATGCGACCCTCACCGAGATACTCTATCTCGAAGCCCATAGCCGCAAACTCCGTAGCATGCTCCTCCATCAGTGCATACTCATCGAGCGAGAGCACCAACTCCTCAGCAAAGAACATACGCTGCGTAGCCACCGCGCCACACTTCATAGATGCGAGCACCTCCTCAAACATGATGCGCTCCTTGGCTCTACGCAACGACACAACAACACTGCGGCAGCCATACGTAGCCACAGCATATCCACCACCCACGGTCATACACTCGCCAAACGTGGGCACCTCAACGCTCTGCATCGAAGAGGATACTATGTCGAACAACGACTCCTCGCACTCGGGCTCCTCGTCGATAAACTCCATCACGCTACCCGAAGCCATCGAACCCATGGTCGAGGTGTGGATGGCAAACTCCTCTGCAACCTCCGCGATAGGCATCCTACTGCGAGGTGCTACACCCTTAGTACCACCACCCTCGAAGGGTACGTCGAAGCCCGTAAAGGGGACATCGGGCATGGGGGCAGTGGGGTCTATGTACTCCTCCATAAAGGGGTTGTACGAGACGTTGGTCGATGAGCGTGGCTCACGATATACCTGGCGCCCACCGCCATATACGGGAATATCGACAACGCCCTCGGCATTGAAGTCCATCTGTGGCACGGCACCTGTCTTTGCGAGGGTCTCGCGAATTGCGGCCTGCAAAATCTCGAGTATTACATCCGTATCGGCGAACTTCACGGTCGTCTTCTGCGGATGCACGTTCACATCTACCCTCTCTGGGTCTACGGTGATGTAGATGAAGTATGAGGGCATGCAACCCTCGGGTATAAGTTTCTCATAGGCACGCACGATGGTACGCTGCATGGCCTGCGAGTAGAAATAACGACCATTAACAAAGAGGTACTGCTCGTTGTTACGTTTCTTAGCGGCTGCGGGGCGACCCACAAAGCCCTCGATGCGCACAACAGAGGTATCTACCTCAACATCCAACAAGTTTTGGCGTATGTGCTTACCCACGATGTCGATGATGCGGCCACGACGGTTCGTTGGTGGCAACATATAGACGGGGGCATCATTCTGTCTAAGTTCGAACTCCACCTCGGGGTTGCATAGCGCAACACGCTGGAACTCACTCTTTATCTGCGAGGCCAGACGCGCATTGTCGCCATCGATAAACTTGCGACGCGAGGGCACGTTATAGAAGAGGTTGCGCACCACAAACTGCGAACCCTTCGAGCACGATATGGGTGTCTGACTGCGGAACTCGCCACCCGAAATCTCGGTTAGCGTGCCGAGCTCATCCTCCTCGCGGCGTGTGCGAAGTTCGACCTCCGCCACCGCAGCGATACTCGCCAGCGCCTCACCTCTAAAACCAAAGGTGTGCAACTGGTAGACATCCTCTATGGAGCGAATCTTCGACGTAGCGTGGCGGTCGAATGCCATGCGGGCATCCATCATCGACATACCGATACCGTCATCGACAATCTGGATCATATCCTTGCCACCGTTGCGGAAGTTGACACGCACACACTTAGCCCCCGCGTCAATGGAGTTCTCCATCATCTCCTTGACGACGTTCGAGGGTGCATTGACAACCTCACCTGCTGCAATCTGGTTTGCAACAATCTCGGGTAGCAGTTTTATTCTATCCATGCCTCAAATTACTCGGTCTCATTCGTAACAACCTTACCATCCTCGATTAACACATCGTCAGAGTAGATTGTCACTGAGCGCGTCTGCATATTATATACCTCTATCTCGTTGATAATCTCTGGAGATAGGGTCTCAAACTCTGTAAAGTCGATATCGCCATGCTGCTCGTTTAGTATCACATTGGGGGCTACCATGGTACTGTCAGCACTATAGGTCGCCTCACCCTCAACAACCTCCGTATTTCCACCTGCATTTATAAAGCGAGTGATAAACTCTGTTGCATGGGGCATGATGTAGGCGAAGCCCAAGCCCACTGCCACAATCAAGATACCGTAGCGCAATAGGCGGTTTGAAGCAGCCTTCGACTGCTCCTCGCGGGACTCGCGACGTGCCTCCTTCTTCATGCGCAGGTAGTCGCCTGGCTGATATGGAAGGTTGTCAGTCTCGCTCGATGTGCCATGCAGCTCACGACGACGCTGGTCGAATGCCTCCTTAACGGGGTCATAGTAGCGTGGCGTGTAGTTAAACTGACGCGGCTTGGTCTTATGTGGTCTAAATATCGACATAGAGTTAACTTATAGTTGATTTTAGAAGTTGTATAGCAAGTGTTATTTTTAGGCGCACGCAGTCTGAGAAACCGCAGTTTACTCTAAGGTAAATGAGGATTTCGAAGACAAGTGCAACGCCAAAATAGCCTTGCTTGACAACTTCTACCTAAAGAAGTTCTTCATGCGGGTTAGGATATCCTGATTATCGCGGCTATCCGTACGCTTAAAGTTGGGCTGCTCGCTGAGCTGCTCGACAAGCTTACGCTCCTCCTTGTTGAGGGTTGTGGGGATAACGACATCTATAACAACGATGATGTCGCCACGACCACGGCCGTTAACATCGGGAAGACCCTTGCCACGTAGGCGCATAACCTTACCAGACTGTGTACCCGGGTCGATAGAGATGCGCACGCGACCATCTATTGTGGGCACTTCGGCATCACCACCAAGTATCGCTGTGGTAACAGTGATACCGAGGTTGTGCACGAGGTTGTTGCCCTGACGCTCGAAGTCGGGGTGGTTCTCCTCCTTGATTACAACGATAAGGTCACCATTTACGCCACCATGGCGCGCAGCATTACCCATGCCTTGAAGCGTGAGTGCCATGCCCTCGGCAACACCTGCGGGAATCTTTACCTCAACGACCTTATCGCCGCGCTCGGTACCCTCGCCGTGACAGTGGGGACACTTATCCTTGATTACGCGACCCTCACCCTGACATGATGGACATACGCTCTGGGTCTGCATACGGCCGAAGAATGAGTTCTGCACCGTGATGACATAACCCGAGCCGCCACACTGCGAACAGGTTGTGAAAGCCGACTTATCCTTTGCTCCCGTACCGCCACACTTCTCGCAGGCGATAACCTTATTTAGCTTAAGTTTCTTCGTTACACCCTCGGCAATCTCCTTGAGCGTGAGGCGCACAGAGATACGCAAGTCGCTACCGCGGTTCACTCTCTGACGGCCACCACGGCTGCGGCCACCGCCGAAGCCACCAAACGTACCACCAAAGATATCACCGAACTGCTCGAAGATATCATCCATAGAGAAGCCGCCAGCGCCACCAAAGCCACTGAAGCCTCCCGCACCACCGCCAGGACCATTCATGCCGGCATGACCGAAGCGGTCGTAACGCGCACGCTTATCCTCGTTCGACAAGACATCGTAGGCCTCGGCTGCCTCCTTGAACTTCTCCTCGGCATCCTTATCCCCTGGGTTCTTATCGGGGTGATACTTAATTGCGGCCTTACGATAGGCCTTCTTTATGGTATCGGCGTCGGCATTCTTCTCGACACCCAACACCTCGTAGTAGTCTCTCTTTTCTGCCATAACACTACCCTATTATTCGCCAACAACAACCTTTGCGTAGCGCAATACGTGGTCACCCATCTTGTAGCCACGCTGCACGCAGTCGATAACAAGGCCGCGCTTATCCTCGCCCGCAGCGAAACGCGCTACGGCCTCCTGCTCCTCCTCGTTAAAGGGCAAGCCCACACACTCGATAGCCTTGATGCCCGCGGTGTTAAGCACGCTCTCAAACTTCTTCATCACGAGTGTCTCACCCTCGCGCAAGGCTACGATGTCCTCGCTCTTTGCCGAAGCAGCTACCGCACGCTCCATATCATCGAGAACGGGCAAGATAGCCTTCCATGCGCCCTCCGAGCCACGCTCCACAAGCTCCATCTTCTCCTTGATGGTGCGCTTACGGAAGTTGTCAAACTCGGCCTGCAAACGCATATACTTATCGCGCCATGCGGCGATCTGCTCCTCGAGAGTAGGCTCTACTGCCACATTGTCAGTCGACTCCTCAGCCTCAACTGACACATTGTCAGCATCAGCAGCGTTCACTGTCTGCTCTGTGTTCTCTGTATCGACGTTTGTTGTCTTCATATCTTTCTCATTATCTGTCTGTTGACCCTTCATAAATCTCCTAAAATTAAATTGTTTCATATTATAATGAACAAATTATATGCCTAATATAAATATAGTGGGACGCTTCTCAAAAGGTGGCACACCCGCCTTGCGCCACGCCTCGATGGTCATGGTGCGGATATACTCATCGGGGGCAGTAATGTCCGTAGCCACCGTGAGCTTCAAGCGGGGCGAAAGGCTCTTAACGAGCGTCTCGAAGAGCTTGACATTGCGGTATGGCGCCTCGATGAAGAGCTGCGACTGCTGCTCCTCCGTAACTCTGCGCTCCAGTTCCCTCAGGCGGCGCTGACGCTCGGGGTCCTTGATGGGGAGATAGCCCACAAAGGCGAACGACTGACCATTGAGGCCCGATGCCATAACCGACATAAGTATTGACGATGGTCCCACAAGAGGCACTACACGCACACCATGGCGATGAGCCAATGCAGCGATAGCGGCACCAGGGTCCGCAACACCTGGCACTCCCGCCTCCGATATAACACCTGCCGAGCGACCCTCCAACACGGGCTTAAGCATGCGCTCCACCTCGCGGGCATCGGTCGTATGCTCGTTGAGTTCCACAAACTCCAGCTCCTCAATCTTGCGTGACACACCCGCCTTCGAGAGGAAGCGGCGTGCCGAGCGTGTATTCTCGACGATGAAGTAGTCGAGCGAGTCCATAATCTTGCGATTTGCCTCGGGCAGGACATCCCACACCGGCGTAGCCTCCGATATGGGGCATGGAATCATATATATCGTACCCTTCATTATCGTTCTGTATATATTCGTTTTACGCGCTGCGAGATAGAGGTCATAATCTCGTACGATATGGTATCGAGCACACGCGCCATATCCTCGAGCGTATTTCCACTCTCGGTGCCAAATATCGTAACCTTATCGCCTACCTCAACGCCCTCAATATCCGTAATATCTATCATTGCGCTATCCATACATACGCGGCCCACAATCTTTGCGCG
>JAEZPN010000121.1 GCA_023413645.1 Bacteroidota bacterium | reverse complement strand
TTGTGTATCCACATTCTACCTTGAGCGTCTTCAGTTATGTGCTCAGGCTTCAAATTATATACATCAATAAAGGCTAGACCTGTGTAGCAACAAAATACAAAAATGTCTCTTACTATATCGAGGCGTTCAATACCAAACTCCTTTGAGCGTATAGTATTAACTTCTTCAATTGTCAAAAAATCCTTGACCACCTTTTTTTCCGAGAATTTTATACCAGCAAATGGGTCTACTGTTATCCAGCCATTAGCGATAGCTAAGTTGGTAACTTTTTTCAGACACTTCATATAGCGGATCATCGTATTTTGAGCCACCTTTTTCTTTATCTTAAGGAAGGTTTCGAAATTACGAATCATCTCTCCATTTAAGTGCTTCAGAGGTATATCGTTTACCTTGCTTTTTTCAGCTAGCATCTCTCTTAAATATTTTAGACATAAACGATATCGACCCAATGTGGTCTCATTGTATTCTGTTCCCACTAAGAGGGCTATACGAGAGTTGTGTTCTTCAAATACTTCGAACAATAATTTGCACTCTTTGTGCTTACCGAGAAGCGCCTCCTTAATGTATACGGGACTAGCATAGCCGTCATTTTCAATAGTCGTCGAAAAGATCTCCATTGTTTTTGCGCGAAGACTTTCGAGATGCTTGTTAATTTCAATATGAACAACACTCTTGCCAGTAGTTCTTTCTTTACTCTGATCCCATAAAGAAGGCAGAATCTTTCTCTGTGTGTTAAGTTCTGCGTGTTGACCGTTGCATGTTATACGCATAAGAATAGGCGTTTCGCCTGATTTGCCAAGCCTGGTTTTGCGTATAAAAAACCAAACACTAATTGCTGTACACTGCTTCATAGCTTTACTCTTTTAAATGTTGGACAATTCGAAGTCATTTAAAGAGTAGTGTAAAACTCAGAAAAGTAGTGAGATATGCGGAAAAAAGTGTACATTTTTTAAGGACCCTAAAATGTACACTCTATTGCACATCCTAGTTGCTTTATTTCTCATCATTTTTCCATAGTGACGAGAAAGAAAAAACCCTGATTTCTATTGAAAATCAGGGTTTTGCTTAATTTTTCGTTTTCTTCAAGTGGTGCCACCGGATTCGAACTGCGAAGCAGTAGAGCCGATACCATATAAAAAAGCGAAGGGCAAAAGCCCGAGCAATAAATCACTATCATATCGGCTCAACCAGCATTAAGTGAGCAATGCCGCAGTGACACAGCAAGGTTACTGATAGTTCACGATGTAGAGCATAGCCGAAGGCTGTGGGATTGTGAATGATGGTGGGAGCTTGCACACAAACCATCATACACAAGACCAACAAGACGACGAATGTCGTAGGCTCTACATCGCAATATAAAACTGCACAAAACAAAAAAGAGAGGCTTAAAACCTCTCTTCTTCGTGGTGCCACCGGGATTCGAACCAGGGACACAAGGATTTTCAGTCCTTTGCTCTACCAACTGAGCTATGGCACCATCATTTATGCTTAACTTTTCTTAAGCGAGTGCAAAGATATACACTTTTTTCTTATCTGCAAACTTTTTCGTAAAAATTATTTCATATTTTTCCTACAACTCACACAAATACTACGCCTATTTTAATGTATATCAACAACTTATAACTAATACATGTTTTTAATTAATTTCACACTCTCTCACATATATAAAAGGTATATTTGCATTTGTGGAGTAAAATTCGTATATTTGCTTGATAAACTCACAAAGCATTGGAACAATGAAAGGTATTGTCTTGGCAGGTGGTAGCGGCACGCGCCTATACCCCATCACTAAGGGCGTGAGCAAGCAGCTACTCCCAATATTCGATAAGCCGATGGTATACTACCCCATCTCGGTGCTTATGATGGCGGGCATACGCGAGGTGTTGATTATATCGACACCCCAGGACTTACCCTCCTTCCGCCGTCTCTTGGGTAGCGGCGAGGAGCTGGGCATGACCTTTTCATACGCCGAGCAGCCACAGCCCAACGGTCTTGCCGAGGCATTCATCATTGGTCGCGAGTTTATTGGCGACGATGCGGCATGTCTCGTCTTGGGCGACAACATCTTCTATGGCGCAGGCTTCGAGGAGCGTCTACAGAGTGCTGCGAAGCGCACTATGGAGGAGGGTCGCGCAACAGTATTTGGCTACAAGGTAGACCGCCCCGAGCGCTATGGCGTTGTGGAGTTTGACGAGAACGGCAGGGCTATATCTATTGAGGAGAAGCCCACGGCACCCCGCTCGAACTATGCCGTAACGGGTCTCTACTTCTACCCCAACAGCGTCGTTGATATTGCAGCGGGTGTGACACCCTCAGCGCGTGGCGAGTTGGAGATTACAACCGTGAATAGCACCTACTTAGAGCGTGGCGAGCTCAACGTCGAGATTCTCGACCGCGGCTACGCATGGCTCGACACCGGCACGCACGACTCCCTCGCCGAGGCATCTATCTTTGTGGAGGTCATCGAGAAGCGTCAGGGTCAGAAGATTGCCTGCATCGAGGAGATCGCCTACCGCAACGGCTGGATAACACGCGAAGAGCTACACCGCCTTGCAGAACCCATGCGCGCAAACCAATATGGACAATACCTACTCAAAATATGAGAATCTTAAAGACTGATATAGAGGGAGTTCTTATCATTGAGCCACAGCTCTTTGAGGATGAGCGAGGCTACTTCTTCGAGGCCTTCAGCGAGCGTAAATTCGCTGAGTTCACGGGCATCGAGACGCGCTTCGTGCAGGACAACGAGTCGCGCTCAACGAAGGGCGTGGTGCGCGGTCTGCACTTCCAGTTGCCCCCCTTTGCGCAGTCTAAGCTCGTGCGCGCGGTGCGTGGCTCGATACTCGATGTCGCTGTAGACATACGTCGTGGTTCCCCCACCTTCGGCAAGCATATCGCCGTGGAGCTCAGCGAGCACAACCACCGCCAGCTCTTCGTCCCCCGCGGCTTTGCTCACGGTTTCAGCGTCTTGGAGGGTGATGCCATCGTGGAGTATAAGTGCGACAACTACTACGCCCCCGAGGCGGAGGGTGCAATTCGCTGGAATGACGCGACCCTTGCAATCGACTGGAAAGTAGCTGACAGCGAGGTTGTTGTATCTGCAAAAGATAAGACAAATCCACTATTCGAGGAGTGCGAGGCACTCTTTGACTACAACTGCGACTACTATGCGTAAGATACTCGTAACAGGCGGCAACGGACAGCTCGGCGAGGCGATACGTCGCGCCGCGGAGGGTAGCGCGCACCGCTACACCTTTGCTACCATTGACGAGTTGAATATCTGTAATCGCGCAGATGTAGAGCGCTATATCACAGAGAATAAGATAGATACGATTATCAACTGTGCCGCCTACACCGATGTCGAGGGCGCAGAGGATAACGAGGCGGCGGCATACGCCATAAACAGCACCGCAGTAGCGGGATTGGCAGAGACGTGCAAGAGACTTAGTGTCAAGCTAATACACATATCAACGGACTACGTATTTGGTGGCGATACCATGCGCAGAACACCCTACACCGAGGATGACACCATAGCACCGCTCAGCATCTATGGCAAAAGTAAAGCGGATGGCGAAGTCGCTGTTATAGAGCATAATAGCATCGTTATACGCACATCGTGGCTCTATGCCCCTTGGGGTAAGAATTTTGTTTTGACAATGCTACGCCTCGGCCGAGAGCGCGATGAGATAAGCGTCGTAGACGACCAGCGTGGCACACCTACATCGGCACTTGGCCTCGCGCGCGCGTTAGTATTAATGGTGGAGAGCGGCGCGATGGAGACGATGCACGGCATCTACCACTACACCGATGGTGGCGAGTGCACATGGCACAACTTTGCATGCGAGATTATGGCGCAAGCGGGGCTAAAATGTCGCGTAGAGCCATGCACAACTGCGGAGCGTAATATGCGCGCCGAGCGACCAGCATATTCGGTGCTTAACACCGAGCGCATAGCGGCAATCGAAGACATTGAAATAGCACCCTGGCAGGAGCGACTACGCGAGGTTATATCACTTATAAACAGCTAATTATGGAGAAGCGCAATATACTTATTACGGGTGGTGCCGGCTTTATTGGCAGTCACGTCGTTGAACTTATGACAACGAAGTATCCCCACTACCACATCGTAACCCTCGACAAGCTCACCTATGCGGGTAGCCTTGACAATATCGCCGAGGCCATGAAGCGCCCCAACCACACATTCATCGAGGGCGACATCTGCGATAAGGAGCTAATTGAGCGCATATTTGCGGAGCACAACATCGACGGCGTTATGCACCTCGCTGCCGAGAGTCATGTCGACCGCTCCATCAGCGCGCCTATGCTCTTTGCCATGAACAACATCCTTGGCACCATAACGCTCTTAGAGGCGGCACGCAAGGCGTGGGCGGGCAACTATGCCGGCAAGCGCTTCCACCATATCTCTACCGACGAGGTATATGGCGCACTACCCCTCGAGGGTGGTAAATTCACGGAGGAGTCGCGCTACGAACCCCACTCACCCTATTCGGCATCGAAGGCGTCGTCGGACCACTTCGTACGCGCCTACCACGACACATACGGTCTGCCCACGGTTATCACAAACTGCTCCAACAACTATGGCGAGAGGCAGTATCCCGAGAAGCTGATACCTCTATTTATAAATAATATCGTGAAGCGCCTCCCCTTGCCCGTCTATGGCTCGGGCTGCAATGTGCGTGATTGGCTGTATGTTGGCGACCATGCCGCAGCACTCGATGCAGTATTCCAGCGTGGTGCCGATGGCGAGACATACAATGTGGGAGGTGATAATGAGTGGACAAATATCGAACTAATAGAGCGTCTTATCGCGGTTGTAGACAGCGAGTTAGGACGCACCGAGGGCGAGAGCCTCGCACTTATTACGCATATCGAGGACCGCGCGGGCCACGACCTTCGCTACGCCATAGACTCTACAAAATTGCAGCGCGACCTTGACTGGAAGCCATCCATGGAGTTCGAGGAGGGCCTCCGCCGCACTGTGCGTTGGTATCTAAAGGGGCTAAAATAATTTCTACTTAATCTTCTCAGAAATGGCTTTACGCGCAGCAACCTTTGCTGCGTCAAGACGTCGTTGTGCCTTCGCTTCAGCCTTGGCATCACCCTTTGTGCGTGCCTCAGCCACAGCGAAGTAGAGATCCCACAACTTCATTTCTGCCGTCACCTCGCGCTGCGCAAGGGTGTACTCTGCGGCCTTTGCTGCTGTCGTAGCCGCACTATCGGAGTAGGCGTGACGGTAGCCCTTGACATCGTTCCAGTGGCCACGAGTGAAATCAGGAAAGGCAACTGCGGCGCAGTTGTTATCCATTGATAGCGAGCCTAGTTCTGCCAAGCAACACCACTCCGCCATGTCGTAGACATCCATATCGAGAGGCAAGCCATTCTGCAAGCAATATACAAGGCGGGCATCCATAATGTAGTCCATGCCGCCATGTCCCATCTCGCGTCCCAACTCGCCAAACTGCTCAATCAAGGGGTGGCGATAGGCCTCCATAAGCATCGCGCGCTGCTCTGCCGAGACAAAGCCGTGGGCATTGAGGTTGTCCATCTGTGGCGCTCCCGCAAGCTTGGCACCCTCAGCTGAGAGGGCAAACTCTGGCGTGGGATACTTCGTAGCATAGCCCTTTGTACCCGTAAGCTTAAAGAGGCGGTTGTAGGGCTGTGGCGTCATCACATTGTGCTGAATCTCAACTACTTTACCCTGCGCCGTACGCATAAGTGTCGTTGTGTGGTCGCCATTGCGGAACTCCTTACACTCCTCACCCGTGCGGTTCTCAACAAGTTCCTTACCCACGAAGCTCTCAGTGTCCATCGCCACCAACGTAGTGAAGCGGTCGCCGCGATGTATGTTCATGCACTGCGCAACGGGACCGAGACCATGTGTCGCGTATAGGTCGCCACGGTTCTCCATGTTGTACTTCAGGCGCCAATTAAGCTCCGCAGTGTCGTTGTCGTTAGGGTCGTGCCAATATGAATCCCAGTAGATGTCGAGCGTGTGGATGTATGCACCCTCGGCACGCACAATCTCGCCAAAGAGACCCTGCTGCGCCATGTTGAGTGCCGTAAGTTCGTAGTAGTCGTAGCAGCAATTCTCGAGGATGAAGCAGTGTAGGCGCTTGCTCTCCGCCAAGTCGATAAGACTCCAGCACTGCTCGAGGTTCATTGCCGAGGGCACCTCGATAGCGACATGCTTGCCGTGCTCCATGGCGCACTTCGCCACGGGGTAGTGGTGATTCCAGTCGGTTGCGATGTAAACGAGGTCTATATCGTCGCGCTCGCACAGCGCCTCGTAGCCATGCTCGCCATAGTAGACATCTGCGGGCATCATGCTACTCTCGTAGAGGAAACGCTGACACGCATCGGCACGCTCACGCTCATAGTCACACAATGCAACAACCTCAACACCAGGGATATGCACAAAGCGCATCACAGCCCATGGGCCGCGCATACCGAGACCCACAAAGCCCACACGCAGCGTCTCGATGGGCTCTACGGCGAGACCCACGACATGCTCCTGACCCTCGGGTCGCTCGGGGCAATCCACCACGATAGTACCGCCATCCCAATGCCATGTTGTCGACTTTGAGAGCGACTGTGCCGAAGCCTCAACGCCCATAAATGCAACCGCTGCAACACATGCAGCAATGATATACTTCGCGAAATTCATAATGATAATATTCTAATTACCAATAATATAGTATTAAAAAATCACGACTACACGACCGCAGATATTTATAGAGAGTGTGGCGGTGCGGTCTGCGATTTTGATTGTGGCGGGAGTCACAACACCCTCGCACTCAACGCTACAACCATACTCGCCCGACTTTGGCAACATCTTATACTCGTCAATACCAGCGATAGCACCCTCATTAGCGACACCAGAGAGCATATAGCGTGCGCCAAGAAGGCGTGCGGCACGCTCCATATCGCCCTCGGCGATGACATTGCGCACCACGGTAGAACTAACCTTATCCTCGCCATCCTCACGATGTTGCGCCACGCACTCGAGTTCAAAGCCACACTCCGCAGCAAGCGGCTGCAGCTTATCGAAGTTACCCTCGCTACCACGACCGAGGCGGTGGTTATACCCCACAATCATACCCACCATGCCCAAGCGCTCGATAAGCATATCGCGCACAAAGCACTCATAGGGCTGACTGCGGAACTTATCGTCGAAGTGCGCAACGACCATACGGTCGATGCCTACATCCTCCAGCAGTCGTGCACGCTCCTCAATGGTTGTGAGCAGCTGCATGCCCTCGGCACGCCCCATAGCGATGCGGGGGTGGGGGTCGAAGGTGACAACGACACTCTCGGCATCCATCCTCTTAGCCATAGCCTTAAGATGCTCCAGAAGGACACGGTGACCCTGGTGCACACCATCGAACGAGCCTATGGTGACCACCGAGCGACGCGGACTAGCCGAAGTATCGAAGCCGTATTGTAGCATTAGCTTAGTTATTGCTCTCCTCGGCAACCTTAACGAAGTAGGCCACCTTCTCGAGGAGAGTGGTGATATCGTAGTTCTCAACGACGATGCCCTGAGGGAAGTTTAGAGGTGCCGATGTGAAGTTCAAGACACCACGAATACCCGCATTGATGATGGGCAGCACCAAGGATGACGCCTGTGATGTGGGCAGCGACACAATGGCGATGCTTATATCCAACTCATCAACCCTCTCCTCGAACTCGTCGATATGGTAGCAGGGGATGTTGTCGATGGTCGTACCCACCTTGTTGGGGTCGACATCGAAGGCTGCGGTGATGCGCAACTTAAGACCCTTGCCGTTGAAATATTTCGTAACAGCCTGACCGAGGTGACCCATGCCTATAATCGCCATGTTCATTGGCTGCTCACTATAGAGGATGTTGTTGATGAAGTCGATGAGCACCTTCACGTCGTAGCCCTTTTTAGTATCGCTCGAGAAGCCTATGAGCATAAGGTCGCGGCGCACCTGCACAGCCGTGATGCCGTGCATACCTGCCAAGACGTGCGAGAAGATGTGCGTGATGCCCTGTGCATGACACTTCACAAGCGTACGGCGGTACTCGCTGAGGCGCTCGATGGTCTTCTCGGGTATCGGAGAGGTTATATTGTTATTTGCCATGTTACGTTTGCTTTATACTACTCAACAACGATCTTCGAGTCGTTGCGGTAGTGCTGACGCACCCAGTTGGTATTTGTGTATGAGCCATCGCGGAACTCGAAGCGATAGGGCGTGGTGAGTGGCGTGTGCGTCTTCTCGATGAAGTCGTTGAAGTCCTCGTACATCATGCGGCAGAAGATCATCGCAGCGTCGTAACCACGATATGAGGTACGCGAAGGCAAGGTGTTGTAGCTCGACACGTAGCGTCCGTCGAAGAGGCGCACAGCCTCGTCGATGCGGTTTGCATAGTAGGGCACAACAAAGATAACGTCGTTATGGAAGAAGATGTCGTGGTCGATGTTTGCCATCTTGAGCCACTCGCGGTTACCAACGACAACATAGTCGCCATAGGATAGTCCACGACCACGTATCGACGATCTTGTAGATGAAAGCGTTGTGAGGATACGGTCCACATCGGTAGCTGACGATGCCATCACAACAAAGACCTTCTCGCTCTTTGAGCGCATGAGCTCCTCGATGTCCACCAACGAGCCATTTGTGCCGTCGCTATTGCGGTTGTAGAAGAATGAGCCACGGTTAAACTGAAAGTTTAGTCTCATCTCCGTCTCATTTGTGGCCATGGCGTTCACCTCGCTGATGAATGCCGAGTCATTGCTCGAAGCATATATCTTGATCACCTCGCGACTGCCGTCCAACAATCCCGCTACGGGAGCACCCTTGAGGCTTGCGGGAGCAGGCATATTGAAGAGTACGGGGCAGTCGTGGTCCACATACTGCAGTGGCGACACCACGGGGATATTGTTCTGCTCGGCATAGCGGAGCAGTGGCGAGAACTCCTCACTGTAGGCAGGACCTATGATAAGCTGTGTGTTGAGCTCACCAAAGAGTATCATGTCGCTGATATGCGCGGCACTACGCTTTGTGTCAAGCACCGTAAGTTCTATCGAGTAACCCTCACTCTTAAGGTCCTCCATCGCTAGGAGTACACCACGATAGAAGTCTACGATGTTCTCCTTCGACTCGCCGCGAGCATGGAATGGTAGGAGGAGCGTAACCTGCAACATGGTGTTGCGTGGCATAGCCGCAAATGCGGGCGCTGGACCATCAACCTCGGTCTCGGTAGGATCTAAGTCCTCTGTCACCTGCTGCATGAGCTCTGTGCTCACTACGCATGTATCGCTCTCACGACCCATGTACATCTCGCCGTCATTATCTCGACGGCTGCTTGCATTACCATTATGCGAGTCGCTATGGTTCTTATTGTTGCGTGCGTTACCACCCTTCTTCTTGATGCGTAGCGTCATGCCCGCCTTGATGTCGGTGTGATCCTTAAGGTCGTTGAGTTCGAGTAGACCCTGCTCCGTGAGACCATATCTGCGCGATAGCGAATATAGCGTCTCTCCCGGAGCAACAATATGCACATCCTCCTCTGCTACAGCCTCTTTGGGTTCCTCTGCGGGTTTCTTCGCCTCAGGCTTCTCGGTCTCCACCTCAACATAGGGAACGTAGACCATCGAGCCCACGCGCACCTCGTTATTCTTGATGCCGTTTACCTCGATGATAGCGTCCTGACTCACGCCATATACCTGCGCAAGTGAGAAG
>JAEZPN010000090.1 GCA_023413645.1 Bacteroidota bacterium | reverse complement strand
TTTGGCGCTATAAGGCAGACATCTACTGCCGCTAACAAAAATAAATGCGAATAGGTAGTACGCTTTAGTACAACCTATCCGCATTTTTTTTGCCGAGCGTTGTAGCTGCAGCCTTCTACCACCAAATAAATTTGTTGTGATAAGCCGCAATCTGCGGCACCAAACTTAGAGCCCCGAATGGGAAATACGCTTAGTATGTCCCATCCGAGGCTCTTTCATTTGGCACCACATCTCACGGCTTCTGACAACAAATTAGGGTGTGGTGCTAAAGTGACAAAAGAATAAGTTGCCTACCGCTAAAACAATAGACGCTGAGCCCAAAGAGTCAGCGCCCATTTCTAATTACTAATTGCTCATTGCTCTCTTACTTCGTTGGAGGGGTCTTAAGTGCCAAGCAGAGCTCCTCGAGCTGTGCCTCGGCAACGGGTGATGGACCATCGAGCATAACATCGCGACCAGCGTTGTTCTTGGGGAATGCGATGTAGTCGCGGATAGACTCAGAACCACCGAACAATGAGCACAAACGGTCGAAACCGAATGCCAAACCACCGTGAGGAGGTGCACCATACTTAAAGGCGTTCATCAAGAAACCGAACTGCTCCTCTGCAGCCTCGGGAGTGAAGCCGAGGGCGTCGAATACCTTAGCCTGGAGCTCGGCGTCGTGGATACGGATTGAACCGCCACCGATCTCTGTACCGTTACGTACGAAGTCGTAGGCGTTAGCTCGCATCTTGCCCAACTCGCCAGAGTCGAAATACTTTGCATCCTCGGGCTTGGGTGATGTGAAGGGGTGGTGCATAGCGTAGAAGCGCTGTGTCTCCTCGTCCCACTCGAACATGGGGAAGTCAACAACCCAGAGGGGTGCAAACTTCTTAGGATCGCGCAAACCGAGACGCTCAGCAACCTCGAGACGCAATGTGCAGAGCTGTGTGAGGGTCTTGAACTTCTCGCCACAGAGGATGAAGACCATGTCGCCAGCCTTAGCGCCTGTGCGCTCAGCGATAGCCTTAACCTCCTCGGGTGTGAAGAACTTATCGATAGATGACTTAACACCACCCTCAGCGTCAACGCGGATCCATACGAGACCCTTAGCGCCAACCTGGGGACGCTTAACGAACTCTGTGAGCTCGTCAATCTGCTTACGTGTGTATGATGCGCAACCCTCAGCTGCGAAGCCCACAACATACTCCGCAGAGTCGAACACTACGAAGTCGTGGCCATGTGCGAGGTCTGTAATATCGCTAAATGTCATGCCAAAGCGCAAGTCGGGCTTATCCGAGCCATACTTCTCCATAGCCTCGATCCAGGGCATACGGCGGAAGGGCTCTGCGAACTCAACGTCCATAACCTCCTTGAACATGTAGCGTGCCCAACGCTCGAAGATCTCGAGTACATCCTCCTGCTCTACGAACGACATCTCGCAGTCGATCTGTGTAAACTCGGGCTGACGGTCAGCGCGCAAGTCCTCATCGCGGAAGCAGCGTACGATCTGGAAGTAGCGATCGTAGCCCGCAACCATAAGCAACTGCTTAAGTGTCTGAGGTGACTGTGGAAGAGCGTAGAACTGGTTGGGGTTCATGCGTGAGGGCACGATAAAGTCGCGTGCACCCTCAGGTGTTGACTTGATGAGGTATGGAGTCTCAATCTCAAGAAATCCCTCCTTATCGAGGAACTGACGTACGGCCTGTGCCATGCGGTGGCGAAGTATCATCGCGCGCTGCAAGGGAGGACGACGAAGGTCGAGGTAGCGGTATTTCATGCGGAGATCATCACCACCGTCGCTCTCCTCCTCGATAGTGAAGGGAGGTGTAACGGCGCGGTTGAGGATCTTGAGCTCAGTAGCCGAGATCTCGATGTCGCCAGTAGCGATCTTCGAGTTCTTCGATGAGCGCTCGATAACCTTACCTGTAACCTGCAAAACATACTCACGACCTACCTCCGAAGCCGCTGCCTTAACAGCCTCTGAAGAGTGCTCCTCGACGGTAATCTGTGTGATGCCATAACGGTCGCGTAGGTCGATAAAGGCCATAGCACCAAGGTTGCGCACCTTCTGCACCCAACCTGAAAGTGTTACCACCTCGCCCACATTCTCGATGCGGAGTTCACCGCAATTGTGCGTTCTGTACATAGTATAATTATTTTAATTTCGTGTATTACTCTTTTTGTTATATCTTTGTAACCCACAAAGGTAATAATTTTTTTTCACTATTGTAGAGTATGACAAGCGAAAATATCACTAAAAGCCACCCTGATGACGAAAAATTTATGCGTATGGCACTAAACGAGGCGGAACGTGCGTTAGCAAAACGAGAGGTGCCCATTGGAGCTGTTGTCGTGGCGGGTGGTAGGGTAATAGGCCGAGGCCACAACCTCGTCGAGACACTCATGGATGCTACAGCACATGCCGAGATGCAGGCCATCACTGCGGCGATGTCGACGCTTGGTGGCAAGTACCTCAACGAGTGTACGCTATACGTTACGGTGGAGCCTTGTGTGATGTGTGGTGGCGCCTTGGCATGGAGCCAGATTGGTCGCGTGGTCTATGGCACGCCCGATGCAAAGCGTGGTTACTCGACCTACTCGGAGCGTATCATGCACCCCAAAACTGAGGTTACGGTGGGCGTATTGCAGGATGAGTGTGAGGCGCTTATGAAGCGATTTTTTGCAGAATTACGCAAATAAGTGACCGCGAAGCGTTTGTAATCCGAAAAAATGTCGTAACTTTGTGGATGCTTTGACCCAAATTGAGGTCATAGAGACATAAAATTTAGAAACAAAATAACAATAACTTATACACTAACTATGAAAAAACTTATCATGACAGTTGTTGCCCTCATGGGTGCAACAGCACTTTTCGCTCAGACTGACGTAGTGGCTACATTCCAGCAGGCTACAGCAAATGCTAAGGCAGGTAACTACACTGAGGCGATCGCACAGTTCGAGTCAGTAGTTGAGGCTGGCTGGGATATTGACGATCCAGATGCAAACCAGCTCAAGGCTATCCAGGGTTCTAAGAAGTTTATCGTAACTTGCTACAACAAGATGGGTGTAGCAGCAGTTAACGCTAAGAACTACGAGGCTGCTATCGAGCACTTCACAAACGCTGCTAACTGCGCAGAGCTCTACGAGGACTTGGCAGGTATGAACAAGAACAAGACTTTGATTGGTCAGGTATATCAGGTGCAGGGTGCTGATGCCTTCAACTCTGGTGACTATGCAACATCTATCGCTGTATTCTCACAGGGCTACGCTGCAGATCCTCGCAACACAGATATGGCCCTCAACCT
>JAEZPN010000100.1 GCA_023413645.1 Bacteroidota bacterium | reverse complement strand
CCTAATCATGTTTGTGGTGTCGCAAGCAAAGAACTTATACTCCGACATTCGATTTGCAAGCAGTGTATCGTAAAGCAGTTTTGGGTCAAAGACTATCGCCCATCCGTATGGAGAGAACTCCAAATCGCCCTCATAAGAGTCGCTGTAACCCGGGCTATAGAAATGCAACTCTGCCCCAGTATCACTGTTATCGTGCCAGCAACAAGCCAAGCCATAAACACCCATTTGTTTTGGTGAATACTTAATCGTACCCACCGTGTCAAGGTTTATGACACTGACAAATTCATTGTGCGCGTCGACACCCAAATAGGCACAACACGACTCCACATTACTCAGCTCTAAAACACTCTGTTTATGTGCCATTCTAACCCTACTTTTATAATGATTTCGGCATAATTAATAACCAATAGCCCAATATTCAGTAATATTGGTTACTGCATAAGTAATACGTCTATTGTGAAAAAGTTAACAACGCACTACTTTTGCCAAAGATTCATTGCCGGTGTGTATTGTTCTGCTAACGAGGGTTGATGAGGCTTTCATTTGGGTAATAGTTAGCAGACTATGGGGGAACACACCGGCTTTTTTGTGTCGTTATGCGAACTACAACTTCGACAAGAACTTCTCGCGGTTCACAATATAACGCACGTGGTCGCCCTCGCCAATCACAACATCTGCATCATAAGCCGTAATCTTGAACGTAAGTTTGCGACCCTCAACCTCCGTTAGCTCAGCGATAGCGCTAATCGAGCGGCCAATCTTCGAGGGTTTGAGGTGAGTTGTAGATATCATAGAACCTACGGTAGTATCGCCCTCGTCGAGGTGCAATGCCACAGCCATCATAGCGGCATTCTCCATAAGCGCCACCATTGCGGGCGTAGCGAGTACGGCCATATCTCCCGAGCCAATAAATTCAGCTGTATTACCATCGTTGACAACCATCACACTCTGGTGCTTCAATCCTTTTTCTAGCATAGTTTTTCAAATTAGTTTATAGAGCAAAGATACAAAAAAATCTCTACTTAAAGACTCTATTCTGGATTTATCCGTTATCTTTGTAGTGATAATTTGATATTTCTATCATGAAGCGCTACCTTTTACTCATTGCACTGGTTGTTGTGGCAGTATTTGCTACGACCACAGATGCCTCAGCACAGGGGCGTAGACAGCGTGTGCATGGCGCTTCGGCAGCACGCTGGGGCAAAGAGAGGAATGGCGACTCGGTACTCTACATCACCCTACTACCCGTAAAGATTGGCGGAGGCATAAATCTCCGAGAACATGAACGCATGGTGCGTGCCGTAAAGAAGGTATATCCCTTGGCACTCGACGCTGCACAACGCCTCGAAGAACTCGACAAAGAGCTCGAAATATTGGAGTTAAAGAAGGACCGCAAGGCATATACCAAGGCTGTGGAAGATGCTCTTAAAGAGGAAATTACACCAATGCTATGGAAGATGACGCGCTACGAAGGAATGATACTCGTAAAGCTCATCGACCGCGAAACAGACTGCACTGTATTTAGCATCGTAAAAGATATACGCTCGGGCTTCACCGCAGGTTTCTACCAGACCTTAGCCCGACTCTTTGGCGCCAACCTAAAACTCGAATACGACCCCGAGGGCGAGGACTACATCCTCGAGCAAATAGTCATATACTACAACGCTGGACTGTTGAAGTGATTTTGGTGTTGTATATTGAGGAAAGTTTTGTATCTTTGCGCGATGATTGATCGTGAAACCATAGACCGAATATACGCTGCTGCCAATATCATAGATATTGTTGGCGACTACGTTACGCTCAAACGCAAGGGCGTAAACTACGAGGCGTGCTGTCCTTTCCACCAGGAGAAGACACCATCGTTTAAGGTCTCTCCCGCACGTGGCATATACAAGTGTTTCGGTTGCGGCAAGAGTGGTAACGCCATCAACTTCGTAATGGAGCAAGAGAGCGCCACCTATCCCGAGGCGCTACGCATCATAGCCAAGCGCTACGGCATCCCCGTAAAGGAGGAGGAGATGACGCCCGAGGACTTGGAGCGCAACAACAATCGCGAGAGTATGTTTGCGCTGAACCAGTGGGCGGCGGAGTACTTCCAGCGATATATGCACTATGAGGATGAGGGACGCAGCGTTGGTCTTTCGTACTTCTCATCACAGCGAGGCTTCTCCGATGGCACAATCAAACGCTTTGGTTTGGGTTTCTGCCCCTCAAAGAGCGATAAGTTTTCGGCCGATGCTCGCGCTGCGGGATACAAGCCCGAATTTCTACTATCGACAGGTCTATCTATTGAGCGTGAGACAGATGGCGCACTACGCGACAGGTTCTACGACCGTGTGATGTTTCCCATACACAACATCTCGGGACGTGTCGTGGGTTTTGGAGGTCGAACCCTGCGAACTGATAAGAAGGTAGCTAAATACCAGAACTCCCCCGAGAGCGAGATATACAACAAGCGCCGCGAGGTGTATGGTCTCTTCTTCGCGAAAAAGGCTATACAGCAGGAGGACTACGCCATCCTCGTTGAGGGCTACGCCGATGTTATCTCCATGCACCAGGCGGGTGTGGAGAATGTCGTGGCATCGTCGGGCACCTCGCTTACAGAGGAGCAGATACGCCTCATAAACCGCTTCACGAACAATATTACGCTGATGTTTGATGGCGATGCTGCGGGTGTTAAGGCCGCGTTGCGTGGTGTCGACCTCATTCTTAAGGAGGGCATGAACGTACGCATCGTGCTGCTTCCCGAGGAGCACGACCCCGACACCTTTGCGCGTGCCAACTCTTCCGACGCACTTCGCGCCTACATAGCCGATAATGCCCAGGATTTCCTCGCGTTCAAGGCACGCCTACTCCTTGGCGAGGCTACAAACGACCCGCTAAAGCGCACCGAGGCGATAAACGACATGGTGCACTCGATAGCCCATATCCCCGACCAGATTAAACGCTCGGAGTATGTGCGCTACTGCGCCGAGATCATGAACACCGACCAGCAGACGTTGGCCGTGGCCGTAGCACGTAATATTGATGCGCTAAAGGGTAACACCGAGGCACAGAACTTCCTACAGCGCCAGCAGATGCGTGAGCGCCAGCAGGCGACACCCGAGTCGTTATACGTCGCTAAGCCCGAGATACAAGAGCCAGCACACAAGAGTTTCTCTGCGGGAACAACGCAGGAGACTTTAGAGCGCGAAATGACAAAGTATCTGCTTAAGTATGGTCACCTCGACATCGTTATGGAGGAGGGTAAGGAGTATGTGGCATACAACATCGCGAGTTACATCTTCGACGAGCTCGATGCCGATGGCTTGAGTTTTGAGTTAGAACCCTACAAGAGCATCGTCGAGGTATATCGCTCGGAGTGGGAGCGCTTGGGCGAGGGCGTAGAGGTGTCGCCACACACCTTCATCAACCACCACAATGCCGTGATATGCAAGACGAGCATCGACCTACTTACGTCGGACGACAGCTACGTCATAAGCAAGATATGGGAGCAGAAGGAGGTGCACCTCGAGACTGACGAGGAGCAGTTAAGCGAGGGAGTACCAAAGGTTGTGGTGCTCTTCAAGTGGCGCATAATAGACAAGCACATCCAAGAGCTTAAGGCACGCCTCGGCAGCGAGGAGGACCTAGAGCCCATAATGCAGATGTTGTCGAAGTATCAGGCGGCACGTGTGGCCATAGCCAAGAAGATGGGACGACTAATCTAAAAAAGGGTGGCCCGGGTGCCTACGTATCACTACGCGGGCGGTGTGCAAACAGAAAATAAACTTAAAAGATGTGTAAAACATATCAAAGAGAAAAGAATTAATTACCTTTATCCGGGACCACCCGCTTGCACTCGTTCAAAACTTGTGCCGAGCAAGGGTTTAAC
>JAEZPN010000084.1 GCA_023413645.1 Bacteroidota bacterium | reverse complement strand
CAGCAGGATATGCCTGAGGAGGGTATGCACACAATGCCTTTGTACTACTGCTGTATGACTCCCTATGATGCTAAGTTCCAGGGTTTGCACATCCTCTTCGACAAGGAGAACGTAGCAAATACAATCGGTGAGTATATCGCAGCTCAGGGCTTGAAGCAGTTGCGTATCGCCGAGACAGAGAAGTATGCACACGTGACATTCTTCCTTAACGGTGGCCGCGAGGATGAGTTCGCAAACGAGGATCGTATCCTTGTTGCATCACCTAAGGTTGCTACATATGATCTCCAGCCTGAGATGTCGGCATACGAGGTTAAGGATAAGCTTGTTGCAGCGCTCGGTGAGCAGAAGTACGACTTCATCTGCCTCAACTTCGCTAATGGCGATATGGTGGGTCACACAGGCGTATATAGCGCTATCGAGAAGGCTGTTAAGGCTGTCGATGAGTGTGTTAAGGATGTAGTGGAGGCTGCAAAGGCTAATGGTTATGAGGTTGTTCAGATTGCAGACCACGGTAACGCTGACAACGCTGTGAATGCTGACGGCACACCTAACACTGCACACTCACTCAACCCTGTGCCTGTTGTTGTTGTATCGGAGCGTGTAGCAAGCGTTAAGGATGGTATCCTTGCAGATGTTGCACCTACCGTTCTCGACCTTATGGGCTTGCCTAAGCCTGCGGAGATGACTGGTGAGTCACTTGTATCTTTCAAGTAGGAGTTATCTTAGATAAATGATAAAAGAGCGAATGGCAACCCATTCGCTCTTTTACTTATATTATATATGTAGATTACTGATGCTCGGGACGGAGAAGATCCTGAACAACCTTCACGGGTGAGAATGTAGAGATTGGTACCTCAACGAATATTGTATTCCAGTTCGCCATTGCACCATTCCAAAGACCTGGCAACTCCTGTGCACGAAGCTCGCGGCCACCAGCCGACTTAGATGAGATAAATCCAGTCTTGGGGTCTGTGTAGCGTGTGAGGTCATACTTTGTGCCGTCGTAGCGCATAACACCGCATACGAGGTCAACGGGGTTGAAGTGTGTAGCCTCCTTCATGAGGTGCATATCCTCGGGAGCAATCTGACTTGACTCGGCAATCTGCAACTGCTCGCGACCCTCGTCGTCACGTACCCAGAATGGACCACCGCCAGGCTCACCCTCGTTCTTAACCATACCACATACGCGGATGGGGCGATCAAGAGTAGCTACGATAAGTTCGCGTGAAGCGCCCTCTGGAAGCTTGCAGCAGAGCTCGTCTGTGATGAACGCAGCAGCCTCTGCCACCTTGTCCTCGCCACGCTCAATGGCGCGGAGAAGCTCGAATGAGCAACCCTGAAGGCGGAGAAGCTCGCCCGCCAAAACCTTCTTGTATGTTACTGTATCCTCCTTGCGCTCGTCAGTAGTGACGTTGTCGATATTCTTAACAAAGATGATGTCGGCATCGAGCTTGTCGAGGTTTGTGATAAGTGCACCATGTCCTGCGGGACGGAACAAGAGTTTGCCGTCATCAGTGCGGAAGGGTGTGTTGTCGGGATTTACGGCGATAGTATCTGTCGCGGGGCTCTGGATAGAGAACGATACGTTATACTTGATGCCGAACTTCTGCTCGTAGTAGCTCTGGCGCTCTGCGAGAAGTGCCTCGAAACCAGCCTGATGCTCAGGCGATACGGTGAAGTGGATGTTTGCCTCGCCATTGCTTGAAGCGTAGAGAGCGGCCTCTACAAGGTGCTCCTCAACGGGCTTGCGTGCACCCTCCTTATAGGCGTGGAATGTCACAAGACCCTTGGGCTTCGCTCCATACTCAAGACCGTCGATAATAATGTTGCGAACGACATCCTTGTCATCAATCTGTGGCTGGAGATACTTTGCCAACTCGGGGAAGAATGCGAACTTCTCGAGGTTTACGATAAGCTTGTCGATACCCGCTGTGCGCTTGTCGTCGTTGACATACTCAAACAACTCCTTAAACATGCGTGTTGCAGCGCCCGATGCGGGTACAAACTTAAGTGTCTTGATGTTCTTGAGGTTGTCGTTGTAGTATGCTTCACGCTCCTTTACGCTCTCCGCGTCAAGCTGCTTTACTCCGTCGCCACCAGCTGCGGCGCGTACAACGGGAAGTGCAGGAAAACCGTTGCGGAAGTTCTCGATTTGTCTCTCAACGGCTGCGACGCTCAAACCATGAGCCTCAATCTGGGTGATCTCTTCGTGTGTGAACATAGGCTGCATATTTAATTTATTATTTCGATTATATGTCTTTTATATTCGGTTTGACCTTTCAAAGTTAACAAAAATTTTTTAACTTTGCACTATGAAACGTATATATAATGACATAAATCTCGAAAAACGCAATAGCTTTGGCGTTAATCAGCAGGCATCTATGCTTGTTGAGTTTGAGACTGCTGCAGAGCTAAAGGAGTTGTTCGAGGAACTTAAGCCAGCGAAATGGTATGTGCTCGGCGCGGGCAATAATACACTATTTACTAAGGACTACGATGGCGTCTTAGTTACGCCCGTATGCTCAAAGCGCACAATTCTTGCCGATGATGGAGAGTGTGTGAGTGTTCGCGTGGAGGCTGCACACGACTGGGATGAGTTTGTGGCATGGAGTGTGGATAGTGGTCTTTGGGGTGTGGAGAACCTCTCGGCTATTCCGAGCTCTGTGGGTGCTGCACCAGTGCAGAATATCGGTGCCTATGGTGCTGAAGTAAAGGATGCGATAACTGCGATTGAGTACTTCGATACCAAGGAGTTAAAGGTCGTGCGTATCAAGTGCGAGGAGTGTGGCTTCGGCTACCGCGAGAGTATCTTTAAGCATGAGTTGCGCGGTGTGGCTATCATCCTTGCTGTTGAGTTCGAATTGCATCGTACTCCCAAGCCCAACCTCGGCTATGGCGATGTCATTAAGGAGGTAGAGGCACGTGGTGGTGCTTCGCTCAAGAATATTCGTGAGGCTATTTGCGCTATACGTGCTTCGAAGTTGCCAGACCCCAAGGAGTTGGGTAATGCGGGTAGCTTCTTTAAGAACCCTATAGTTCCCAAGATTGTTGCTGAGCGATTGCTCAATGAGTACCCCTCGATGCCATGTTATGCCGTGCCTAACTGCGATGATAAGGTGAAGTTGGCAGCAGGATGGCTTATCGATCAGTCGGGATTGAAGGGCTACCGCGAGGGTCATGTAGGCGTTCACGACCGTCAGGCACTCGTTTTGGTAAACCATGGCGGTGCTACGGGCGGTGAGGTGTTGCACTTCGCAGAGTTTGTATGTAGCGTTGTGCGCACAAAGTTTGGCGTGGAGATTACGCCTGAGGTAAATGTATTGTAACTATGTTGTTGCTCGAGGAATTTGAGAAATATATATCGGAGAATAAACTCTTTACGCACGAGGATAAGTTGCTTCTAACGGTGTCGGGAGGTGTTGACTCCATGGTGATGATGGCGCTTACGGCAGCTGCCGGCTATCGTTTCGGTGTTGCGCATTGCAACTTTCAGCTACGTGGTAAGGAGAGCGATGAGGATGAGGTGCTTGTCGAACAGGAGGCGCGTCGCTATGGTGCTGAGTTCTATAATAAGCGTTTTGATACTGTTGGCGAGATGGAGCGCACGGGAGAGTCTATGGAGATGGCTGCCCGCCGCTTGCGATATGCTTGGTTTAAGGAGCTGTGCGCAGAGCATGGCTATACGGCTATCTGCATTGCCCATCATGGCAACGACTCTGTGGAGACATTCTTCATAAATCTTCTTAGAGGTACGGGTCTTCGTGGTCTTACAGGTATCTCTACACAGGTGGGACACATCGTGCGTCCCATAATGTTTGCTACGCGCAAGATTATCCACGATTATGCCGTGGCGCACCATATCCCCTTTAGAGAGGACTCGTCAAACCGCTCTACAAAGTATCTTCGTAATAAGGTGCGTCTGGGTGTTGTGCCCATGTTCAAGGATATCAAACCACAGTTTACTACTATCATGCGTCGCAACATCGCGCGACTTAGCCAGGCACAGGAGTTTATCACTTCGGCCATAGACTTGGTTAAGGGCGAGGTCATGGAGCATAATGGCGATATTCACACACTTTGTGTTGAGCGCATACGTCCTACGTTGCCTCGTAACTACGTGATTTATGAGATATTAAGCTCGGAGTATGGCTTCAAGGGCGATGTCGTTGATGCACTATGTAAGGCTTTGGATGCAGACCTCTCAGGTCGTCGCTTCTACTCGCGTGAGTGGGTTGCTGTGACAGATCGTGGTAGGGTGGTCGTGTCACCTATTGCAGACGATGATACGTGCGAGGTTTTGGTTGAGAGAAATACAATTCGCTCATATGCAGGTGGCGCAGCCATCTACTACGAGCGTCTCGATATCGACTTTATAGATACGCTTGATCAGGGTGATAACGTCGCTCTGCTCGATGCCGATAAGTTGAAGTTCCCGCTCAAACTCCGCCGCTGGCAGGAGGGTGATTGGTTTGTACCATTCGGTATGTCGGGACGTAAGAAGTTGAGTGACTATCTTATAGATAAGAAGGTGTCGTTGGCCGAGAAGCGACGTCAGTTTGTGCTCGTTTCGGGCGAGGATATTGTGTGGGTTGTGGGTCGAAGGCTCGATGACCGCTATGCTATTGGTCGCAAGACAGAGAATGTGTTTAGAGTAGTGCGCGATGTGCTATAAAAGATTTTAGTGATATGGCAAAGACGGCGAAATTCAGCGATTGCACGGCAGACTATAGCGCTATCATGCGAGACATCGAGGCGCGTAAGTTTGCTCCTATATATCTGCTCTCTGGTGACGAGGGCTACTTCATCGACGCCATTGCTGACCGTCTTGCCTCAACGATTCTTAATGAGGCAGAGCGCTCATTCAACCAGCTTGTAGTATATGGTCAGGATAGCGACCCCGGCAAGATTGTGATGCTATGTCGTCAGATGCCTATGATGGGTTCGTACCAGGTGGTAATCGTTAAGGAGGCGCAGCAGCTCTCGAAAATCGAGAATCTAAACCACTATACCTCACAGCCTCAAGCTACAACAATCCTTGTCGTATGTTATAAGAATAAGGAGCAGGGACGAGGTATAGATAAGCGCACGGCATTCTACAAGAGTTGTGTGAAGAATGGATGTGTCTTTGAGTCAGTGCGCCCCAGAGAGTATGAGATTGATGGCTGGTTGTCATCCTATATTGCCTCTACGGGTCTTGCAATCGACCCTAAGGCGATGGCTATGCTTAAGGAGCATGTCGGCATGGACATTGCGCGCATGGTTAAGGAGATTGATAAGCTAAAGGTCTCTATGGCAGTGGGCGAGACTCGCATTACGGATTCGCATATCGAGCAGTATATCGGACTATCGAAGGAGTATAACACTTTCGAGCTTAACGATGCTGTGTTGAAGCAGGATGTGGGTCGCGCTATGCGCATTGCCGAGCACTTTGCACACAACCAAAAGACCTATCCTATCACACTCACTATAACCATTCTGTTTGGTCTTTTCCAGCAGTTGTTCCTGCTGAACTACCATATGTGGCAGTCGCGTAAGCGCAATATTCCTATGCCTTCCGACGCAGAACTTATGCGTGCTATTAGAGCGAATAACCCCTTTGCTGTGAAGGAACTTAAGGCGAATATAGGTCGTTGGAATGGCCCTCGCCTATTCAAGATTTTGGGCTATTTGCGCGAGTATGATGCCAAGAGTAAGGGTGTAGATAGCGGTGGCTTGGATGGTGGTGAATTACTCAAGGAGTTGCTCCTGAAAATCTTTATGTCTTAATATTTAAGAAGTTCATTATGAGACTGTTGGTGTGGAATGATGGTCAGGTAATCGAGGCGTCGCAGTTGCGCCTTGATCGGCCCTACGTCATGCAACGCATCCACACTCTCGGTCATAAAGTCTATAACATCCAGCGCCATATTGAGCAGCTTCGCCAAACCTCGATCTCACTCTGGGGCTTTGCTACGTTGTGTGGTGCCGCCGATGCCGAGCGCATCATTGTTAAGTTGCTCGAGCTATCGCGTGTTACGCCACGCCTAAGTTGTCCTGTTGCCATGCGTATAGATTGCGATGGTGTACTCTCTTTTGAAGTAGAACCCCCGCTCTATGATGCTGGAATGTCGCTTAAGGCAAAGAGGTTGGTTGGTGTTGGTGTTGGTGTTAATATGCCAGAGTTCAATCACCTATATCAATCATCTGCCTCGATAGCCATTGATGCTTTGACTCAGGCGATGGCCTCAAAGCGAGGTGGCAATGTGCCGATTTATGTCAACTCTGAGGGTAATATAATCTCTCACTCTTGGAATCCAATCTTTGTGGTATATAGTGGCCGTGTCTATACACCTACGGCTTTTACTTCTGTGGAGTATCTTGTGGCAAAAGAGGCGATAGAGTCTCTCGGTTTGGAACTCGTTGTGCGAGATATGCCGTACGAGTCGTTGCAGAGGGTGGACGAGGTGTTTTTCGTCAATACCATGGCTGTATCCTCACTCTTTGCAGTGGAAAAACATAGGCTCCTATCCGTCGTGACATCGCGCATCACAAGCAGAATGGAGCCTACGGTTTAGGGGTTTGCTATATCCTAAATATTGTCCAATGCGTAGAGGTATGCGCCGAGTGAAACGGCGTTGCTTGCGCCAATATCCGAGATGGTTACACCGATGCGCTTCTCTGGGTCGTAGATAACCTCGCGGTCTGTGCCATAGACCTTGATTTTAGTTGAGTTGCCACGCGCAAATTTCTCAAACTCAGCATCGTTATCCAAGTCATATACATTCATCTGAACGCGGTTGAGCGTGTCGCCAGACATGGTCTTTATTTTTGCGCGCATCTCGTCCAAAAGTGCTGGCATAAAGTACTTTGAAGCACCTGCCAAACCACCACCAATTACGATGACACCATCCATAAGTGTTGCGGCTGTAGCCATAGCATCGCCCGCCACGCGACCGAGTGTCGCAAATGCCTCGCGTGCTGCATCTGCGTTACCCTCCAACGTGCCCTCTGCAATGTCGTAAATATCCTTTGGCTCGAGTGCTCGCTCGTCGCCCGATAGCTCGCGATAGACGCGCTTCACGGCGCGAATGGCCACGCCATCCTCAACGATACACTCAGGGTAGTCGCGGTGCTTAAGGCAGAAGGTCTCGACGCATGAGTTGTCGCCAAGATTAAGCTTGCCATCCATCACAAAACCAAAGCCGAAGCCTGTGCCAAATGTGTAGCCAAGGAGGTTGCGATAGCGCTTTGCTGCACCCATAGCCTCGAGCTTGCGGTTGATGCGGGGTAGTGCGCCACCCATAGCCTCGCCATAGGCGAAGAGGTCTGCATCGTTGTTGATGAAGACTGGTATGCCAAACTTATCCTCGAGCATAGGACCGAGGGCTACGCCATCGCGGAACGATGGGAAGTTTGGAAGGTAACCACCAATAACGCCATTGCGGTAGTCGGCAGGGCCAGGGAAGGCAAAGCTGATAGCTGCGGGCTTCTCTGGTAACGAATTGATTATCTGACTGAAACCATAGATAAGCGTCTGAAGGCACTTGTCGAGGTCGTGTGCTGAAGAGGGTAGTGTGATGCGCTCTCCTATGATGCTGCCATTCTGCATGGCTGCGAATACAAAATTGGTGCCACCGGCGTCAAGCGTGACGACGATAGGCTGTGTAGTCTTAGTTGTCTGCATAATAGGCAAAGGTAGGAATTTATTTCGAATTGTGCAATTATTTCTAAATATTGATAAAATGTGCATAAATTACCAATAAAAAGTTGGTGTTAAATGCTTGAGTTTCGAAAAATATAATATATATTTGTGAGATTTTTAGCGAGGATGGTATTGTCGCTAAGTTGTACACAGACAAAAAGTATAAAATTATATAAAACTTAAAACGTATAAACTATGGAGAACAACAAACTTCAGGAGCTTACACAAAAGCTCTACAACGATGGCTTGGAGAAGGGTCGTTCGGAGGCTGAGCGTCTTGTAGCTGAGGCAAAGGAGCAGGCTGCAAAAATCTTGGCTGATGCTCACGCTGAGGCTGAGGCTATCAACAAGGCAGCAGAGTTGCGCGCTGAGGATGTAGCAAAGAACGCTATGACCGAGATTACTCTCGCAGGTCGTCAGGCTGTGTCAAAGATTAAGACTGAGCTTGCTGAGGCCGTTATTATGAAGTCTACTGGCGAGGCTGTTAAGGCTGCGACTATGGATGCTGCATTCGTAAAGGATATGCTCTTGGCTGTGGCTCAGAACTGGAATGCTAACACTGCAGATGTTTCACTCAAGGCTTTGTTGCCCGAGGAGAAGCGTGCTGAGTTGGATGCTGCAATGCAGAAGAGCGCTACGGAGCTTCTCAAGGCAGGTGTAGAGGTTGGCTACTCAAAGGATGTTAAGACAGGCTTCAAGCTTGGCGAGAAGGATGGTGGCTACTACATCTCATTCACTGATGAGAGCTTCGATGCCCTTTTGAAGGAGTATCTACGCGAGAAGGTGTCTAACATGCTCTATAAGTAGGCTATGTTCTCTACGGAGTATTACTATTTGGTTGCCGGGTTGCGCGATTGGACGCTCGACTCTGATACCAAAGGTTTCGATGTTCGTGAGATTATCGACGAGATAGTCGGTGAGCTTACGAAGAGCGATCGTGAGGCTGTGCGCATGTTGTACGCCTACTACGATTGCGAAAACATTATTGCGCGTCGTGCCAAGCGTGAGCGTCACAACCAGCTTGGTAATCTCTCGGCTGAGCAGATCGCAGAGGTGCTCGAGGAGCGTAACTACTCATTGCTCACTCCCGCAGTTGCTAAGTGCGTAAAGCTCTACGTCGAGGCGGATGATGAGGAGCGTGACGAGGAGACTACTCTCGATGTGAGCTTCGAGCGTGCAATATTTGAGGCCTACTACCGCGATTTGGCAGAGTCTAAGTGCTCATTCCTTAAGGAGTGGGGTGCTTTCGACCGCAACTTGCGTAATATCGCTGCTGCTATTGCTGCCCGCGAGGCAGGCCGTGTAGTGGCAGATGTAACTGTTGGTGATGGCGAGATTGTAGAGCAGCTTAAGCGCTCGACAGCTGCAGACTTCGGTTTGCGTGGCGAGTTGCCATATGTTGACTCTGTTATCTCGGCTGTAAGTGACGAGAAGAATATCGTAGAGAAGGAGCGTAAGATTGATGCTATTCGCTGGGCTGAGGCCGAGGCGATGACATCGTTCGATTTCTTCACCATCAACTTCATCCTCTCATATCTTGTCAAGGTTAATATCGTAGCACGTTGGACATTGCTCTTGCCTGAGGTGGGTCGCGAGATGCTCAACCGCTTGATTAAGGAGCTTGACGCTAAAGAGCTTGTGAATAAACAATAAAACTACATAAACGAATGAAAACATTAGGACGTGTAAACGGTATTATCTCGAACATCGTTATCGCCAAGGTTGACGGTCCGGTGGGTCAGAATGAGATATGCCATGTATATTGCGGTGATGTCCGCATGATGGCTGAGGTCATCAAGGTCATAGGCGACGAGGCCTATGTCCAGGTTTACGATAGTACACGCGGTTTGAAGATTGGTGACAAGGTGGAGTTCGAGGGTCACATGCTCGAGGCTACACTTGCTCCCGGTATTTTGTCGCGTAACTACGACGGTTTGCAGAACGACTTGGAGAAGATGGACGGCTTGTTCATCAACCGTGGTTCTATTACTGACCCTATCGACTTCGATGCTAAGTGGGACTTCAAGCCCCTTGCAAAGGCTGGTGACAAGGTTACTGCTGGTGACTGGCTCGGTGAGGTTAAGGAGCAGTGGGTGATGCACAAGATCATGGTTCCCTTCGTAATGCAGGGCGCATATACAGTAAAGAGCGTTGTTGCTGCTGGCGAGTATAAGGTTACTGATACTATCGCAGTGGTTACAGATGCTGATGGCAACGAGTACAACATCACAATGGTTCAGAAGTGGCCCGTGAAGCAGGCTATCCGCTGCTTCACTGAGAAGCCCCGTCCTTCACGCGTGATGGAGACAGGTGTTCGTGCTATCGACACATTCAACCCATTGGCTGAGGGTGGTACAGGCTTTATCCCTGGTCCCTTCGGTGCTGGTAAGACCGTGCTTCAGCACGCTATCTCTAAGCAGGCTGAGGCTGATGTCATCATCATCGTGGCGTGCGGTGAGCGTGCTAACGAGGTTGTGGAGATCTTCGCTGAGTTCCCCGAGTTGGTTGACCCACGTACAGGCCACAAACTTATGGAGCGTACCATTATTATCTGTAACACATCGAACATGCCCGTTGCTGCGCGTGAGGCGTCAGTATATACAGGTATGACCATTGGTGAGTACTACCGCTCAATGGGCTTGAAGGTTTTGGTAATGGCGGACTCTACATCACGTTGGGCAGAGGCACTCCGTGAGATGTCTAACCGTTTGGAGGAGCTTCCTGGTCAGGATGCCTTCCCAATGGACCTCTCTGCTGTTATATCTAACTTCTACGCTCGCGCAGGTCTCGTGAAGCTTAACAATGGCGCTACTGGTTCTGTAACATTCCTCGGTACCGTATCACCTGCGGGTGGTAACCTTAAGGAGCCTGTTACCGAGTCAACAAAGAAGGCTGCACGTTGCTTCTATGCTTTGTCACAGAGCCGTGCCGACTCTAAGCGCTATCCCGCTATCGATCCACTCGATTCATACTCTAAGTATTTGGAGTATCCCGAGGTACGCGAGTACTTGGATGAGCACATCGAGAAGAACTGGGTAGATGCTGTATACGAGGGTAAGACTATCGTACAGCGTGGTAAGGAGGCAAACGACCAGATTAACATCTTGGGTGATGACGGTGTACCCGTTGAGTACCACGAGCGTTTCTGGAAGAGCGAGTTGCTCGACTCAGTAATCTTGCAGCAGGATGCCTTCGACTCTATCGATGCTAACTGTCATATTGAGCGTCAGAAGATGATGTACAACATGGTACTCGGCATCTGCCGCAAATCGTTCGACTTGGCAGACTTCGAGGAGTGTTCTAAGTTCTTCAAGGAGCTTATCTACTTGTTCCGTCAGATGAACTACTCTGAGTGGAAGTCTGAGCAGTTTGACGGCTTCAAGCTCAAGATTGAGAACCTCGTAAATGAGAAACTTGCAAAATAAGAGAAGCTATGACAACACGAGCATTTCAGAAAGTATATACAAAGATTGACAATATCACCAAGGCTACCATTACGCTTCGTGCTACAGGCGTAGGTAACGACGAGCTTGCTACTGTAGGTGGTCGTCTTGCACAGGTGGTAAAGATTATGGGCGACAAGGTTACGCTTCAGGTGTTTGCAGGTACCGAGGGTCTTGCAACAAACTCTGAGGTAGTATTCCACGGTGAGCCCCCCGTATTGCGCGTATCAGACGCTTTGGCGGGTCGTTTCTTCAACGCATATGGTGAGCCACTTGAGGGTGGTGAGCAGATTGAGGGTGAGGCACGCGAGATTGGTGGTCCTACAGTGAACCCCTTCCGTCGTATCCAGCCTTCGGAGCTTATCGCTACAGGTATCGCAGGTATCGACCTTAACAACACCATCGTATCAGGTCAGAAGATTCCATTCTTCGCTGACCCCGATCAGCCCTACAACGCCGTTATGGCGAACGTAGCACTCCGTGCAAAGGCCGATAAGATTATCTTGGGTGGTATGGGTCTTACCAACGACGACTTCCTCTACTTCAAGCACGTCTTCGAGAACGCAGGTGCGTTGGACCGTATCGTGTCGTTCGTGAACACTACAGATAACCCTCCCGTTGAGCGTCTTTTGGTGCCCGATATGGCATTGACAGCTGCCGAGTACTTCGCAGTAGATAAGGGCGAGAAGGTGTTGGTATTGTTGACAGATATGACACTCTACGCCGATGCTTTGGCTATCGTTTCGAACCGTATGGACCAGATCCCTTCAAAGGACTCTATGCCTGGTTCACTCTACTCAGACTTGGCAAAGATCTACGAGAAGGCCGTACAGTTGCCTAACGGTGGTTCAATCACCATTATCGCCGTTACAACCCTCTCTGGTGGCGATATTACTCACGCTATTCCTGATAACACTGGTTACATCACCGAGGGTCAGCTCTTCTTGCGTAACGACACCGACACTGGTAAGGTTATCGTTGACCCATTCCGTTCGTTGTCATGTTTGAAGCAGTTGGTAATCGGTAAGAAGACACGTGAGGATCACCCACAGGTTATGAACGCCTGCGTACGTTTGTATGCCGATGCTGCTAACGCTAAGACAAAGTTGGAGAACGGTTTCGACCTCTCAGACTACGACGAGCGTGCATTGAAGTTTGCTCATGACTACTCTGAGAAGTTGCTCTCTATCGACGTAAACATCGAGATCGAGCAGATGCTTGACACCGCTTGGACACTCTTCGCTAAGTACTTCAACAAGGGTGAGGTAAGCATCAAGCAGGAGCTCTCAGATAAATATTGGAAAGCATAACAATAGCTTATGGCAATCAAATTTCAGTATAACAAGACCTCGCTCGGTGAGCTGAACAAGCAGCTCAAAATCCGAAAGAATGCCTTGCCTACCATTAAGAGTAAGGAGAGTGCATTGCGTTCGGAGGTTAAGCGTGCGAAGGACTCCGCATTAGCCTTCCGTAAGGAGTTGGACGAGCTTATTGCCGCCTACGACTATATGGTGCAGCTTTGGGGAGAGTTTGATTGTGACCTAATCCGCATCGTCGATGTTGAACTCTCGACACAGAAGATTGCGGGCGTGCGCATACCTATATTAAATGACATTGTCTATGAGGAGAAGCCTTACGACTTGTTCTCAGCCCCAGTTTGGTATGCTGAGGGTATCAGAGTTCTCAAGCAGATGTCTTGTCTCGGTATCGAGTTCGAGGTACACCAGCACAAGATGGAGCTCTTGGACTATGCGCGACGCAAAACCACTCAGAAGGTAAACCTCTACGAAAAGGTGCAGATACCTGGTTATGAGGATGCCATACGTAAGATTAAGCGATTTATGGAGGACGAGGAGAACCTCAGTAAGTCGGCACAGAAGATTGTAAAAACTCGTCAGGCGCAAGCCGAGGCTATGGAGGAGCCTAACGCATGATCAGTAAGATGATACGCTATGACATTGTGCTCTATGCTGGTGAGCAGGAGCGCTTTGTCGAGACACTTCGCGAGCTTGGTTTGGTGGATATCACCACCACAGGCTGGGAGCCTTCGGAGGCTGACCGCTCGGTACTCTTCGAGATTGAGGCACGCACAAAGGCTGTTGAGTTCCTCTCGGCGTTTGCTAAGTCTAAGGCGTTTAACGCTAACGCTATGCCTTACGCTTCGGGTGAGGAGGCTTACGAGTGCTACAATGCTGCTAAGGAGGACCGCCAGCAGTTCCAGCAGGAGGAGGCACGTCTTCGTAAGCTCGCTGACGATGTTGCCCCATGGGGTAACTTCTCTGTGAAGGATATCGACCGCCTTGCAAGTCGTGGTGTAAATGTTCGCCTCTTTACGGCTCAGGCTGCGGCTTATGACCGCTTCGTGGCTGAGGCTACTGAGGGCGTTACCGTTGCGGAGATTGCTCGCACTCAGTCGGGTGTATGCTTCGCTGTTGTGACTACTGACGATGTGCAGTATGTTGTCGATGGTCAGGAGGTACGCCTCCCCGATATGGACAGCGCACAGCTCCGTGCTAAGGCTGATGAGTTGGTTGCCCGTGACGAGGCCCTCAATGAGGTATTCTCACGTGCGGCACTCTCAACACAGCTTATCGCTTCGGAGTGCGGCAAGCTCAAGGAGCAGTTGCAGGGCTTGAAGGTTGGTGCTACAGCGCAGCGCGAGGCTGACGGCTCGCTTATCCTCTTGGAGGGTTGGGCTGAGGCCGAGACAGCGGATAGGGTAGATGCCCTCTTAAAGGAGTACCCCTATCTCGTCTTTGAGCGCCGCGACGCTACGATGGAGGATGACGCTCCCGTAAAGCTTAAGAACAATAAGTTTGCACGCTTGTTTGAGCTTATCGGTTCGATGTACGCACTTCCAAAGTACGGCACAATGGACCTCACGGGCATCTTCGGTGTCTTCTACATGCTCTTCTTCGCTATCTGCTTGTGCGATGCAGGCTATGGCTTGGTACTCCTCATGGTGGGCTTGTACCTCTTGTTTAAGGGCGGTAAGGGTATGCGTCAGGCTGCGGGCTTGTCTATAGTATGTGCTACGGCAACCGTGCTCTTCGGCTTCTACGCAAACTCGTTCTTTGGTTTGACTATTTCGGACTACTTGCCTATCCATAAGGATGCGCTCTTGGATTTCCAGGGTCAGTTCTTCAGTTGGGCATTGGCTCTCGGTATCTTCCAGATTTTGGTAGGTTTGGCTATCAACGTGTGGATGAAGGCTAAGCTCTTTGGCATCACCTCGTCGTTCGGCACTTTGGGATGGTTCATCATCCTCCTTACGGGTGTCGCTGCAGCAGGCTTGCCTATGATGGGCTTTGAGATTCCTGGTTTCACCACCTCATCGCCCGTGTTCTACGGCTTGATGGGTGTCGGTGCCTTGTTGATGTTGGTGCTTAACAACGTTAAGCGTAACCCCATTATTAATATTGGCGCTGGCTTGTGGGATGCCTACAACAACATTACTGGCTTGTTGAGCGATGTGTTGAGCTACATCCGTCTCTTCGCCATCGGTTTGTCGGGTGGCGTGTTGGCACAGGTGTTTAACTCATTGGCAAAGGGTCTCTCTGGTCTTGACGGTATCGCTGCTGATGCTTCTTGGACTGCGTATATCGGTCCCGTTATCGCTGCGGCCATAATCTTGATTATCGGTCACGCCATCAACCTCTTTATGTCGGCAATCTCGTCATTCGTACACCCCATGCGTTTGACATTTGTCGAGTTCTATAAGAATGCAGGTTTCGAGATGAGTCAGCGCTCATTCGACCCCATTCGCAAGATTAACGAATAAGAATAACAAATAATAATTAACAAATTAAAACTTAAACAATTATGAGTACAGCATTGATTTTTGCTTATTTGGGCGTTGCCCTTATGGTAGGTGTATCAGGTTTGGCATCTGCAGTTGCAACTGCACGTTGCGGTATGGCATCTGTAGGCGCTATGAAGAAGAACGCAGGCGCATTCGGTAGCTACATGATCCTCTCGGCGCTTCCTGGTTCACAGGGTCTCTACGGCTTCGTAGGCTTCTTTATGATTAAGGACTACATTGCTGATGATATGACTGGCATTACAGGTATGGCTATCTTCGGCGCAGGTCTCTTGATGGCTATCGTAACATTGTCTTCTGCATTGTTCCAGGCTAAGG
>JAEZPN010000055.1 GCA_023413645.1 Bacteroidota bacterium | reverse complement strand
GTTGATAAGACCACGATCAGCATTTGGCGAGTCTGTATTTACAAGGACATCAAGAAGGCTGTTATCCTCACCATCAGCAAATGGCGCATCCACAGAGATATGACGACCTGCAACACGTAGAGTATCGGTAACCTTCTCCTTTGGAAGCTCAAGTTCAGTAGCAAGCTCATCAGCAGATGGGGTACGCTCATGCTCCTGCTCAAAGCGTGCGAAGGCCTTGTTAATCTTATTTAGTGAACCTACCTGGTTTAGTGGCAAACGCACAATACGAGACTGCTCGGCGAGAGCCTGAAGAATAGACTGACGAATCCACCAAACAGCATATGAGATAAACTTGAAACCACGTGTCTCGTCGAACTTCTCAGCCGCCTTGATAAGACCGAGGTTACCCTCATTGATAAGGTCGGGAAGGCTAAGGCCCTGGTTCTGATACTGCTTTGCTACAGAGACTACGAAACGGAGGTTTGCCTTTGTGAGCTTCTCCAACGCCTCTTTGTCTCCCTTTTTAATTCTTTGGGCGAGTTCTACCTCCTCCTCTACGGAGATGAGTTCCTCCTTGCCGATCTCCTGAAGATACTTATCCAACGACGCACTCTCACGGTTGGTGATCGACTTGGTAATCTTTAATTGACGCATAAAAATTCTATTCTCTTTACAACTTCTATTCCAAAACTTACGCATATATACGCACGCCCCCCTCGTTTTGTTTCACAAAAGGTCAAAAATATTTCACTATAAGAGGTTGCTGAGGATGATGATTTGGAAAATAGGTCAGAAATAGGTAACTTTGCATAGAGGCTCAAAAGAGCCCACAAACTAAAAGTATGAAAGGAGGCGATTATGCGAGTGTGGAGATATATACTCATTGTTGCAGCCTTAGCGCTCTTTGGGTGCGAAGAGGCGAATAACAACATACCAGATAACGGCGACGACCCCAACGATGTGGAGGTTGAGGAGCCAGCATTTGAGGTGGAGTTCAAGCATATCGGCTGGTACGACATCGAGGCCGAGATAACACCTCCCGAGGGCGTTGTGGAGTATGGCTGCGGCGTTGTGGAGAGTTCGAAAGTTAGAGACTTGGAGCGCCACGAAATCATTATACAATTTGCACATGACGACGCATGTCACAAACTCCTGTATAACAAGGATATATACAACGGCTACGGATACCTTGACGACCATGAATATTCGCTCGTCTGCCACTACTGGGTAGAGGGTAAAAACGAGCAAAAAATCTATATCCACGAGTTCAAGACCGAGGCTGCTCCCGAGGCCAAGAATGGCATCACCGACATCGAACTTTTTGGGCCATATCTCCGCGAGGATATATTGGCGCTCGACCCCTCAATTAGCGAGATTATAGAGAGCGACGGAGCATGGTATTTCTACCGCATAACCACCCAGAACGACAACATCGCAAAAATATATAGCTACCCCACCTATCAGGTTGCTATGATGGATGCCGCCTATGCCTCGCTCTTTATGCTCATCATGCAGCGGTCGTGGATGGTCGAAAACAGCTACTTTTGCCACCCCTTCAACAGCAATCTTTGTGTCTTTGCAATGGTCGAGGATAGGGATGGTGTCATGAGCGACATCGCAATGTCTAACATACTGAATTACAACGACCAAGCACGCGACGCACAGGAGTTCGTAGACTACTACTATGCAGAGCATAGTGCAGAGTAAAGCACAATGCGGGGCCATAAAATTTGCTTGAACCATAAATTTTGCCTACCTTTGCCCAATTATTATATATAAAATATATAACCTATGGCACACCGCAGTGGTTTTGTAAATATTATCGGCAACCCCAATGTGGGTAAGTCTACGCTGATGAATCAGCTCGTGGGCGAGAAGCTCTCAATCATAACCTCTAAGGCGCAGACCACGCGCCACCGCATCATGGGCATCGTCAATGGCGACGACTTCCAGATTGTATATTCCGACACACCCGGTATCTTGAAGCCCAACTACAAGCTCCAGGAGAAGATGATGAAGTTTGTGCGTGGCGCAATCACCGATGCCGACGTACTCCTTTACGTCACCGACACCGTTGAGGATAGCGACCGCTCGGCAGAGATTATCGAGAAGGTGCGCCTCTCGCAGATACCCACAATCGTCGTTATCAACAAGGTTGACCTTACAACCCCCGACAAGCTCACAGCACTCGTCGAGAAGTGGCAGGCATTGCTACCCGATGCTATCATCGCCCCCTGCTCGGCAAAGGAGAACTTCAACGTCGAGGGCGTCTTTAACCTTATCCTCGAGCGCTTGCCCGAGGGCGAGGCATTTTATCCCAAGGATACACTTACGGACAAGACACTTCGATTCTTTGCGTCGGAGATTATCCGCGAGAAGATTCTCCTAAACTACGACAAGGAGATACCCTACTCTTGCGAAATTGCCATCGAGGCATACAAAGAGGAGTCTACAATCGACCGCATATCGGCAACCATCTATGTTGCACGCACCTCACAGAAGGGCATCGTCATTGGCCACAAGGGCGAGCGTCTAAAGAAGGTGGGTCAGGCGGCACGCCACGACCTCGAGGCCTTCCTCGGCAAGAAGGTATTCCTCGAGTTGTACGTCAAGGTGAACGAGGACTGGCGTAACAACGACAACCAGCTCAAGCGCTTCGGCTACGAGCTCGACTAACAATAAAAGACCAGATTTTTCGTTTTGAAGGCATAGAGTACCCACGATGAGGAGGTTGTTATTCATCATAATCGCTGTAATTGCAGTTGTCTGCGCGCTACCCCAGAGGGTGGAGGCGCAGTACAACCGTAACTACATCTACTGGATGGGACAGCAGCGCATGGTGCAGAACGACTACCCCGAGGCTATCGAGGTGCTCAACGTGCTACTACGCCACGACACCGATGACTTCGATGCCTACTTCTTGCGTGGCATCGCCAAGTACAACATGGATGACCTATTGGGTGCCGATGCCGACTTCACAAAGGCCGTGGAGCTAAACCCCGTATTTACGGGAGCCTTCTACTATCGTGCTATCACACGCTCACGCCTCGGCAACTACGACGATGCACTCAACGACTTCGAGCAGGCGATAGACCTACGCCCCGACCTCGCTGACCCCTATTATAGTCGCGGTGTAACACTGCTCCTAAACCAGCAGTTCAAGGATGCCATCGCCGATTTCGACCGCTACATACGCTTCGAGAAGCGCCACGTGGCAGCATACCTCAACCGCGGCACAAGCTACCTCTACCTCAAGGATACGGTCAAGGCGTACGAGAACTACAACCTCGCCATAAGCACCAACCGTGAGGACCCCGATGGCTACAACCGTCGTGGTTCACTACTCATGGAGCAGAGGCGCTACGAGGAGGCGTGCGCCGACTTCGACATGGCCGTAAAGTGCGACAGCAGCTACATCCCCGGTCTCTTTAACCGCGCGTTGGTACATAGCTACATGCACCGTCCCATGCTCTCGTTGAGCGACTTCGACCGCGTGTTGGAACTCGACTCAACAAGCTCGCTCGGATACTTCAATCGCGCTATCGTGCGCACCGAGATTGGCGACTACAACCGCGCCCTCGAGGATTTTAATAGTGTGGCGCATTACTCGCCAAATAACGTCTTGGTTTACTACAACCGTGCACAGCTGCATATTCAGTTGGGCAATATAGATGCAGCTATTGCAGACTACACCCGTGCCATAGAGCTATACCCCGACTTTGCGAATGCCTACCTCGGACGTAGTGTCTTGCGCCGCTCGCAGCGCGATGTGCGTGGTGCAGAGAGCGACGAGCGCACTGCCCAGCGCAAAATTGCGGAATATCGCACACGCCTTAAGGACTCGACATACTCAATCTATGCCGATACGGCACAGCGCTTCGACCAGCTCCTCTCGTTCGAGAGTAAGCTCATGGAGCGTAACTTCGAGCGCATAGCGACAATATCTTCGGGCGAGGATGACTTGATGCTTATCCCTATGTTCCGCTTCACGCTCCTCGATGCCGACACCGTGGTTGTAGATAGACGTGCTAAGCGCTTCGACACACAGCGCATCAAGGACTTCCGCGCAAAGGTTGCTAACGACCGCATGCGCTTCGACTGCCGCGCAACAAACATCGACGCCGATACGCTTATCGCTATCGACCGCCGCCTCGCAGCAGAGATACACGCCACGGCAGAGCCCACGTGGATTATGCACTTCGAGCGCGGTATAAGCCAGTCGCTGATTAAGCAATATACAAACGCGGTAAACAGCTACACCGAGGCTATACACCTCAACCCCTCGAACCCATTCCTCTACATCAACCGCGCTACGACACGCGCCGAGATGATAGACTTCATATCGTCGATAGACAACTCATACCAGACCATATCTTTCGACTCCGACCCTGCTAAGCGTCTGCACAACAGCGGCACACGTACCTATAGCTACGACGAGGCGATAGAGGATATGAACAAGGCGATAAAACTCTACCCCGACCTCGCCGAGGCGTACTACAACCGCGGCAACCTCATGGCTATCTCGGGCAAGCTACCCGAGGCCTACGACGACTACACCAAGGCGATAGAGCTCAACCCCAACCTCGGTGAGGCATACTACAACCGTGGCTTGGTGCAGATATTTATGAAGGATACGCGCAAGGGCTGCATGGACCTCTCGAAGGCTGGAGAGCTGGGCATATCCTCGGCATACGAT
>JAEZPN010000083.1 GCA_023413645.1 Bacteroidota bacterium | reverse complement strand
CCACAACGATAAGCACACCGAGGCTATCGTGGAGTTTAACCGCATGGTTGCGGATGACCCACGAGTGGATAATGTGATTGTACCAATACGTGACGGTATCAATATGATACGTGTAAAATAAAATAGGTGGCACACGCCACCTATTTTATTTAGTATCAAAGTGTTATTACTACTTCTTCTTGTCGATAAGTTCGGTGAGTGAACCGAGGGCACCAACAAGGTTGCTTGCCTCGAAGGGTAAGAATACGGTCTTTGACTGGTTGCCCGCGCCAATCTCCTTCAATGTCTCTACGTACTTCATAAGAAGCATATAGGTTGCTGGGTCGGTCTTAGACTCTGCGATAGCCTCTGCCACCTTGCGGATAGCCTCTGCCTCGGCTGTTGCCTGCAACACCTTTGCGTCGGCCTCACCCTGAGCCTTCAAGATCTGTGTCTGTTTCTCTGCCTCTGCCTGGTTGATCTGCGATGCCTTCTCACCCTCAGACTGCAAGATCATAGCCTCCTTCTGACCCTTCGCCTCGAGGACCTTGGCACGGCGCTCACGCTCTGCCTGCATCTGCTGCTCCATGGCGCGACGTACAGACTCGGGAGGTGTAATATCCTGCAACTCAACACGGTTTACCTTTACGCCCCACTTGTTTGTGGCCTCGTCCAACACGATGCGAAGCTTCGAGTTGATAGTGTCGCGCGAGGTGAGGGTCTCGTCGAGCTCCAATTCACCAATCACATTACGCAAGGTTGTCTGCGTGAGCTTCTCGATAGCGTTGGGGAGGTTGTCAATCTCATATACGGACTTCACGGGGTCAACAATCTGGAAGTAGAGCAACGCATTGATTGTTGTCGTTACGTTATCCTTCGTAATCACACTCTGCTTGTCGAAGTCGTAAACTTGCTCGCGGAGGTCAATCTTTGCAGTCTGCTTGATTACGGCATACTTCTGGCCTCCTACGATCATCTCTGTACGCTGTGCCACCATGCGGGCGCGGTCAACGATGGGGAGCAGGTAGTTTACACCCGACTTTAGTGTGCGGTCGTAGCGACCCAAACGCTCCACAACGCGAGTCTCTGACTGAGGTATAATCTTGATGCCCTTGAGCACATATATCACCGCGATAAGTGCGATGATGAGGACTACTGTTAATGCTGAAAACTCCATATCTACAATTTTTTAACGGTTAATATCACACTATCACGCTCTACAACCTCTACCTTTGTGCCGGTGGGCAGAGGCTCATTATCCGCAGATTTTGCACGCCAATCCAGGCCGTCAACCATTACTCGGCCATTGTCGTCATCACGCTCTATATCAACGCATACAACGCCTCGCTTGCCGATGATGGCATCGACGTTTGTCTGCACCTTCTCGCCCTTATTGAAAAAGAGTCGCTTCAACACTGGACGTATGCCCACAATGGCAAGAATCGACACCACGGCAAAGACTAGAAATTGTATCTCCAAGTCCCAGCCCAAGAGTGCTGCTGCAGCGCCGCCAAGTGCTCCAATAGCGAGGCAGATGACTGCGAAACCCGAGGTAAACAATTCGACAATAAATAGAACGAGGGCAGCGATGACCCAATAAATCCAAATATCCATAACTCTAAATTTTACAAACTTTTAACGTTTCGATAATGGCATATGCGCATCTGCCAAAATCTCTATCAAAGATAGTCTAATTTTTTTGAAATTACAACAATTACACAAAACAAATCGTTGTACACTAAAAAATATGGTAAATTATCCATCTACTTTGGAAAATTATTCATATATTTGTATGATTAACATAAATATGGAGTGCAAACTAAAAACTGATAACTATGATACGTCACATTGTAATGTGGAAGTTCCGCCGCGATATGGACGAGACACCACAGCAGATTGCCCAGGAGATGAAGTCACGCCTCGAGTCACTCAATGGTAAAATTGATGGTCTTATCCGTGCCGAGGTGGGTGTAAACATCAAGGAGACAGCATCCTCTTACGACGCAGTACTCACGGCCGACTTCGAGTCATGGGAGGCTATGGAGGCATATAAAGTGAACCCTCTTCACGTTGTTATCAGCGACTATTGTAAGAGTAGGCGACTTGAGCGCGTAGATGTAGATTACGAACTATAATTTGTTGTGATAAGCGCATCTGCGGTCAACATATAAACGAACGAAACAAATTAACAACTAAAATAAAACCTAAAACTATGCAGAAAAGAATTATTGAGTGCGTACCTAACTTCTCTGAGGGTCGCAACGCTGAGGTAATCAAGCAGATTACAGATGTTATCGACGCAGCTAAGGGCGTAAAGCTCTTGGATGTTGATCCAGGTGAGGCTACAAACCGTACCGTTGTAACCTTCGTAGGTGAGCCCGAGGCAGTATGCGACGCTGCAGTTGCTGCTATCAAGCGCGCTACCGAACTTATCGACATGCGCCAGCACAAGGGTGCACACCCACGCATGGGTGCTTGCGACGTATGCCCCTTGATTCCCGTATCAGGCATCACACTCGAGGAGTGCGCAGAGCTCGCACGTGCTCTTGCAAAGCGCATCTCTGAGGAGACAAACGTTCCTACATACTGCTACGAGGCTGCTGCATTCACTCCCGAGCGTCGCAACCTCGCTGTATGCCGCGCAGGTGAGTACGAGGCATTGCCCGAGAAGATGATGGACGAGAAGCGCAAGCCCGACTTCGGCGCTCGCCCCTATGATGAGGGTGTTGCAAAGACAGGTGCTACAGCCGTAGGTGCACGTGACTTCCTCGTTGCTGTAAACTACAACCTCAATACCACATCTACACGTCGTGCTAACGCCATCGCCTTCGACGTACGCGAGAAGGGTCGCCCCATGCGTGAGGGTAACCCCATCACTGGTAAGATCATGAAGGACGAGAATGGCAATACCATCATGAAGCCCGGTACACTCAAGGCATGTAAGGCTATCGGCTGGTTCATCGAGGAGTACGGCATCGCACAGGTGTCTATGAATATGACAAATCTCTCTATCACACCTTTGCATGTGGCGTTTGACGAGGTATGCCGCGCGGCTGATGCTCGTGGTGTTCGCGTTACAGGTGCCGAGATCGTAGGTCTTGTTCCTAAGAGCTGCTTGGTAGATGCTGGTCGTCACTTCTTGCGCAAGCAGAACCGCTCAATAGGTCTTCCTGAGCGTGAGTTGGTACGCATCGCTATCGAGTCTATGGGTCTCTCTAACCTCAAGGTCTTCAACCCCGAGGAGAAGGTCGTAGAGTACATCTTGGAGGCTGACCAGAACAAGGGCGTTAAGAAGCTCGTTGACATGACATGCACAGGTTTCGCTGAGGAGACTGCAAGCGAGTCACCCGCACCTGGTGGTGGTTCAATCTCTGCATACATGGGTGCTTTGGCTGCTGCGCTTGGTACTATGGTTGCAAACCTCTCATCACACAAGGCTGGCTGGGATGATCGTTGGGAGTTCTTCTCTAACTGGGCAGACAACGGCATGGGCGTTATGAACGAGTTGTTGTACCTCGTAGATGAGGATACTGCAGCGTTCAACAAGATCATGGACGTATTCGGCATGCCTAAGGGTACAGAGGAGGAGAAGGCAGCACGCGCTGAGGCTATGGAGGCTGCTACACTCTACGCTACACAGGTGCCTTTGCGCACTATGAAGGCTGCATACAAGGCATTCGACGTTGTTCGCGCAATGGCTGAGGAGGGTAACCCCAACTCTGTTACCGATGCTGGTGTAGGTGCTTTGGCTGCACGCTCTGCAGTGATGGGCGCATGTCTCAACGTTAAGATCAACGCCGCAGGCCTTAAGGATAGAGCTACTGCTGAGGCATTGGTTAAGGAGGCTGAGGCGATTCAGGCACTCGCACAGAAGGCAGAGGCTGAGATCTTGGCAGTTGTTGAGAGCAAAATTTAATTTACTTACCCTTAAATGCTAAACACAGTTATGACAGATTTTCAGAAAGATATACTAGCAGGTATTCCCGATCCATTGCCCGCACCTAAGGCATACGATCCCAACGCTAACCATGCACCTAAGCGTAAGGACATCCTCACTGACGAGGAGAAGAAGCTCGCCTTGGCTAACGCCTTGCGTTACTTCCCCGCGAAGCACCACGCAGAGCTCGCCCCCGAGTTTTTGGAGGAGCTTAAGACATACGGTCGTATCTATATGTACCGCTTGCGCCCCGACTACGAGATGTACGCACGCTCTATCGACGAGTACCCCGCACGCTCACGTCAGGCTGCAGCTATCATGCTCATGATTCAGAACAACCTCGACAAGGCCGTAGCACAGCACCCCCACGAGCTTATCACCTATGGTGGTAACGGTGCGGTGTTCCAGAACTGGGCACAGTATCGCTTGGCTATGAAATACTTGGCAGAGATGACCGACGAGCAGACTCTCGTAATGTACTCTGGTCACCCACTCGGTTTGTTCCCCTCGCACAAGGATGCACCCCGTGTTATCGTAACTAACGGTATGGTTATTCCCAATCACTCATCACAGGATGATTGGGAGCGCTTCAACGCCCTCGGCGTATCGCAGTATGGCCAGATGACAGCCGGCTCATATATGTACATCGGTCCTCAGGGTATCGTACACGGCACAACAATTACCGTGATGAACGCTGCACGCAAGCGCATGAAACCAGGTCAGACCGACTTGAAGGGTATGTTGTTCGTAACAGCAGGTCTCGGTGGTATGTCAGGTGCACAGCCTAAGGCTGGTAACATCTCTGGCGTAGTGAGCATCACCGCTGAGGTAAACATCGCAGCTGCCGAGAAGCGTCACAAGCAGGGCTGGGTAGATGAGTTGTACTCATCACTCGACGAACTTATTCCACGTGTTAAGCAGGCAGTTGAGAATAAGGAGGTTATCTCATTCGCATACGTAGGCAACGTCGTTGACCTCTGGGAGCGTCTCGCTGAGGAGGATATCAACGTGGATCTCGGCTCTGACCAGACATCGTTGCACAACCCCTGGGCTGGTGGTTACTACCCCGTGGGCTACTCATACGAGGAGTCTAACCGCATGATGGCAGAGGAGCCCGAGCGCTTCCACGAGTGCGTGCGCGAGTCATTGCGTCGCCATGTGGCAGCCGTTAATAAGCTCACAGCACGCGGCATGTACTTCTTCGACTATGGTAACGCCTTCTTGTTGGAGTCTTCACGCGCAGGTGCAGACATCATGGCTGAGAACGGTAAGTTCCGCTACCCATCATACGTTCAGGACATCATGGGTCCTATGTTCTTCGACTACGGCTTCGGCCCCTTCCGTTGGGTATGTACATCGGGCAAGGAGGAGGACCTCGTGACATCTGACCGCATCGCAGCTGAGGTTCTCGAGGAGATGCTCAAGGAGGCACCCGCAGAGATTCAGGGTCAGTTGGCCGACAACCTCCACTGGATTCGTGAGGCTATGGAGAACAAGCTCGTCGTAGGCTCACAGGCACGTATCCTCTATGCAGACTCTGAGGGTCGTACACGCATCGCCTTGGCATTCAACGAGGCTATCAAGCGTGGCGAGATCTCGGCACCTATCGTGCTTGGTCGTGACCACCACGATGTATCGGGTACCGATTCTCCATATCGTGAGACATCTAACATCTATGATGGTTCGAGTTTCTGTGCCGACATGGCTGTTCACAACGTTATCGGCGACTCATTCCGCGGCGCTACATGGGTATCTATCCACAATGGTGGCGGCGTAGGCTGGGGCGAGGTTATGAACGGTGGCTTCGGTATGGTTATCGACGGCTCTGAGGACTCTGCACGCCACATCGAGGAGATGTTGTTGTGGGATGTGAACAACGGTATCGCACGTCGCAGCTGGGCACGCAACGAGGGCGCTATGTTCGCCATCAAGCGCGAAATGGAGCGCACACCACTCCTTAAGGTTACACTGCCCAACCTCGCAGATATGGCGATGATTGAGAAGGTTTACAACGAGAATAAGTAGTATCACTTAAAAACGAAACATAGACTATGATTCATTATATTAGTGCTGAGCGCCTCACTATCGCTCGCGTTGAGGAGATTCTTTCAAAGGGTTACAAGCTTGCGTTGAGCGAGGATGCAAAGCGTCGCATCAACCACTGCCGCGAGTATCTCGACCAGAAGACTAAGACCGTAGGTCGCCCCATCTATGGCGTAACTACAGGCTTCGGCTCATTGTGTAATATCTCTGTTGAGGAGGAGGGCTTGTCGCAGTTGCAGAAGAACTTGATGATGTCACACGCTTGCGGTACTGGCCAGCGTGTGCCCTCTGAGATTGCTCGCTTGATGATCTTGCTCAAGGTTCAGTCACTCTCTTATGGCCACTCAGGCGTGCAGCTTATCACCGTAGAGCGTCTTATTGAGATGTTCAACAACAACATCATCCCCGTAGTATATGAGCAGGGCTCATTGGGTGCTTCGGGTGACCTTTCACCTTTGGCACACATGTGTTTGCCTCTCTTGGGCTTGGGCCATGTAGAGATCGACGGCGAGGTTGTTGAGGGTAGCGTGATGATGGAGAAGATGGGTTGGACACCTATCACTTTGTGCTCAAAGGAGGGTCTTGCTCTGTTGAACGGTACTCAGTTCATGTCGGCATATGGCGTATACTCGCTCATCAACGCACAGCGCCTTAGCAAGTGGGCTGACCACATTGGTGCTATGTCATTGGATGCCTTCGATGGCCGTATGGAGCCCTTCGAGCACAACGTACATGCCATTCGTCCTCACAACGGCCAGATTGAGACAGCGCGTAACTTCCGCGAGATCTTGGCTGGTAGCGAGATTGGCAAGCAGCCTAAGCAGCATGTTCAGGATCCCTACTCATTCCGTTGCATTCCACAGGTACACGGCGCATCTAAGGATACTATCGCATACGTAGCAAGCGTCTTGGAGACTGAGATTAACTCAGCTACCGATAACCCAACTATCTTCCCCGATACTGACGAGGTTATCTCAGCTGGTAACTTCCACGGCCAGCCTATCGCTGTGGCTATGGACTTCTTGGCTATCGCCGTTGCAGAGTTGGGTAACATCTCTGAGCGTCGTACCTACAAGCTCATCTCGGGTGCTCGCAACTTGCCTAACTTCCTCGTTGCTAACCCCGGTTTGAACTCTGGTTTCATGATTCCTCAGTACACTGCTGCGTCTATCGTTAGCCAGTCTAAGGGCTTGTGCTGGCCAGCATCGTGCGACTCTATTCCCTCGTCACAGGGTCAGGAGGACCACGTAAGTATGGGTTCTAACGCTGCTACAAAGCTCTGGAAGGTATGCCAGAATACTGAGCGTGTATTGGCTATCGAGCTTATGAACTCTGCACAGGCCTTGGAGTTCCGTCGCAAGATGACAGGCTTGAACTCTTCAGCACCTGTTGAGGCTATGTTCGAGGCATACCGCAAGGTCGTACCTTTCGTTGCTGACGACACTGTGATGTATCCTCATATCGCTACATCTGTAAACTTCCTTAACGACTATGAACTTGCTCGTTAAAAATATAGGTATGCTCGTCGGCATTGACGAGAGTGGTCGCCTCAAGGTTGAGGGTAAGGCTATGGCCGAGATTGCAACCTTGGAGAAGGCATGGCTACTCACCGATGGCGAGCGTATCAAGGAGTATGGCTCGATGGCGTCGTGTCCCTCAGGCGAGGGATGCGACATCCTCGATGCCGAGGGTGGCTGGCTCTTCCCCTCGTTCTGCGACTCGCACACGCATATCGTCTTTGCGGGTAGCCGCGAGCAGGAGTTCTTGGATAAGATTAACGGCCTCTCGTATGAGGAGATAGCAAAGCGCGGTGGTGGCATCCTTAACTCTGCCGACCGCTTGCACGATACCTCTGAGGATGAACTATACCGTCAGGCTATGGAGCGCGTGGAGGAGATTATCGCCATGGGTACTGGCCTTGTGGAGATTAAGTCGGGCTACGGCCTCACGTTGGAGGATGAGCTCAAGATTTTGCGCGTCATCAAGCGCATCCGTGAGACTGCGCCTATCGCTGTGCGTGCTACATTCTTGGGTGCTCACGCCGTGGGTCGCGCATATAGAGGTCGCCAGGCGGAGTATGTTGACCACGTATGTAACGACATGATTCCAGCCGTTGCAAAGGAGGGTCTTGCAGACTTCGTTGACGTATTCTGCGATAAGGGTTTCTTCACTGTTGAGGAGACGGCAAAGATTATGAAGGTGGGTGCTGAGCATGGCCTGCGAGCAAAGATTCATGCTAACGAGCTCGCCATTTCGGGTGGCGTAGAGGTCGGCGTGGAGCATAAGGCACTCTCTGTTGACCACCTCGAGAGCATGGGTGACGAGCAGATTGAGGCGTTGCGCGGTAGTGAGACTATGCCAACGATGTTGCCTGGTTGCGCCTTCTTCCTCGGTATTACCTATCCCCCTGCACGTAAGATGATTGATGCGGGCCTTGCTGTGGCTTTGGCTTCGGACTTCAACCCAGGTACTGCACCTTCGGGTAATATGCGCTTCGTGGTGTCGTTGGGCTCTATCAAGATGAAGATGCCTCCTGCCGAGGCACTCAACGCCGCTACGCTCAACAGCGCATGCGCCATGGGTGAGAGTCGCGACTATGGCTCAATCACACGCGGCAAGGTGGCTAACTTCTACATCACTAAGCCTCTTCCCTCGTTGGCGTGGTTGCCCTATGCACACCAGACGCCTATCATTCGCAAGGTTGTGCTCAAGGGTCAGGTGTTAAGTAATTAGTATTGAGTAATTTGTAAAGAGTAATGAGTATGAAAATTGCGAAATTTATGGTGACGATGCTTGGCGCTGCAGCGATGACAGGTTGCTGCTGCAATGAGTGTAACGATAAGGAGTGCGAGGCACAGACATGCTCAACTGAGCAGACCGTAATCGAGAATATCATGACACGTCGCTCGGTGCGCGACTACAAGGAGGAGCCCGTATGCCGCGAGCAGATGGAGAAAATCCTTGAGTGCGGCATCTATGCCCCCAGTGCTATGAATAGCCAGGGTTGGGCTGTGCGCGTCGTCGATGCTCCCGACTTCATCGAGGGTGTGACGGCTATCGCAAAGGAGAAGATGCCTCAGATGTGTGAGCAGCCAGGTTTCCGCAACTTCTTCCGTAATGCCCCCACCGTGGCCTTTATCGCTGTTCCTGATGAGAGCTATAGCGGTGAGTTCGACTCTGGCCTCTTGGCTCAGAACATGATGCTCTCGGCATGGAGCATGGGCATTGGCTCTTGCTGCTTGGGAAGTGTTATTCCCGTTATGAACTCTGATGAGGCTAAGCCCTACTTGGAGCGCTTGAACCTCCCCGAGGGTTACCACTTGCAGGTGGCCATCGCCTTTGGCTATCCCGCGGGCGAGAATCCCGAAGCTCCAGCAAGAGATTACTCAAAGGCTTACTACGTTGAGTAAACAAGGTGGCTGACTAACAAGTCCAATATTAACAATTTCACCCCCGCCAGATTCACTTCTGACGGGGGTGATTTCATTATAAATAAGATATTTATCAGATTGAAATCTTACGATTAATAGTATTTATCATTGTTTTTGTTGCCTAATCCTTGCTGTCTCACCGAGGTCAAAAGGAGTATTGAAATGTATTACTACCCATCTCTGGTAATTGGTTTCATTTTTTGTAAATGTTACCTCAATTACCCGACTTGATTGGTAGGAAATTGTTGCCCACCCCTCTTCGATGCAAAAAGGAAAGAGGAGTTCATTATACTCGAGTTGCTCTATAATGGAGCTGTTTAACTTATCATCTAACTCCACAACCATAAGCCTAAGTGTACTAATAGATGCTTGCTGTTCAAGTTCTATTCGGTATGTTCCTGCATCTGCATCTACCTCAACATCCTCTGGTACAGGGCATATTACTGGTTGACCGACATACCCCGCGCTATCATCGTGGGGATTATTATTGTCACATTGCATAAAACTAATTGCTATTAGTAAATATGCTAAACAAATTACATTTTTCATATTGTCATTTATTTGACACCGGAACATATTTTTCTATCGCAATTTATAGATTATTTTCTGAAAATACAAAAAAAATAATTGACTCTTTGATATTTTTTCATCAATAATGAGAGAGTTCGGTGCTATGCCGAACTCTTTTTTTTGGGCTCCATTTGTTGTATTTATAAATATAATGGCGTAACTTTGTAAGCGTGAGACAGTGTATTAAAGGTCAAACTCCTAAAAAACGCATTTATGAGATCTTTGTTTAGACTTCTATCTATGGCGGCTATGATAGTCGTAATCGTAGCGTGTGGACAAGATGAACCTCAAAAAACTAACCCTACTCCACCTCCGCCTCCACCTCCACCCGTGCCTGAGAGTATTAATAGCTATACCATTATGACCTATGGTTGCGGTGGCGCAAACCTCGATGAGTACTACGAGAATGTTTTAGAGGTTGTATCTCAATTGGATGTGCCCTCTAATATCAATATCGTAGGTCAGATGAAGTGGAGCAACGGATACAACTCTGATATGTCGGATGGTCGTGGCAGTGTATCACGCTTCAAGTATAACCATGCAGCGCGCAACTACGATAACGAAGTTGTCAGTGACAATAGTTTTATGATAGATGACCCGAATAACCTCGCGGAGTTTGTCGAGTGGGCGCGATCGGAGGCTCCGGCTGATGAGTATGTAATTATCTTCATGGGCCATGGCAATGCCTATCATCCCGGCTTCGAGGGCGATAATACGCGAGGCATAATGCGCGATGACGAGGAGATATCATACCTCGGACTAAGTGCAATAACAGAGGCTTTCGAAACCGCAGATGCACACTTTGGTATGGTGTTTATGATGTGCTGCCTGATGAATAGCATCGAGTATGTAACAGAACTTGAACCCTACGCCGACTATTATCTTGCATCGAGTCATGTTACGTCGATAAGTGGCGGAGAGATCTATTTGTTCGTAGAAGCCTTAGCCAAGATGGAGCAATACGACAGTATGAGTCTCGTTGAGGCCGTTAAATACTACATTGATCAAGATTATGACCTATGGTGGGATCAGAACTATTTGGCCATAGATCACACGCTTACCGAGTGTAGTAAAATAGTTCAGGTAAATAGCGCTATTCGTGAGTTTACCGACATCGTCGCTGCGCTGTACGAAGAGCAGGCGGAGATTGGAGGTGAGAAGATGAATAACAAATATGGCTTTACTACCTCGGTCATCGACGATGCTCTCAGTAGGGCATACTACCCAGTGAACGCTGCGTTCTCTAAGGAAGATATTGAGGCATTGCAGTGGTATCGTCTCGACTACGCCTTCGATGTTGTCGATGTAGCAACACAAGTTGCCGAGGCGACAAAGCTTAGCGAGATAGCGGAGACCGTCGAGAAGATTAAGGCAGCTGCTGCCGAGACTATTACATACCAGCGTCATGCCTGCCTTAATAACGTGAGTAGGGTATATTACACCGTAGCACTTGTCAACAAGGAGCAATGGTCAGCACTTGGCTTTGAGGAAGCGGGTTATGAAGAGACAGCATTCGATGAGGCTACAGGGTGGAGCCGTCTACTAAAATCGAATCGTGCAACATTTATGCACGTTAGGTAGGTGCTGTTGTGGTTATAATAGAGTGCCGTCGAAGGGTTTTCCTCGACGGCACTTCTACATATTCTCTCTAATTACTCTATTTCTCCCATTCGAATTTTTCAATGTTAGCATCGGGTGCCTTCCATGAGGGCTTGCGCATACCATATATAATATAAGGTATAACTACAAATATTATTGCGCCTATAATCAACACCGCGTACCATACCGCGTTGCTACCCACAGCAATCTGCGAGGGTGGAATGAAGCTCAAGACGAATGCCAACAACGAGCCACAGAAGCCCAAGCCTCCCAACAACCACATCAGGCCGTTACCCTTAGCACCGAGACGGAAGGGGCGCTCCATCTTTGGAAGCGTGTAGCGTAGCTTAATGGCTGAGGCAAACATCAGCATATACATTATGAGGTACAAGAGTACGGTGAGCTGCGAGAGAATCTGGTAAAAACTCTGCACAGAGGGCATCACGACGAAGAGCATGCCGAGGATTGTAACAATCACACCCTGCACCAAGAGGATGTTGCGCTGCACGCCACGCTTGTTTGTCTTCTGGAAGAATGGGGGCAAATATCCCGCACGACCCACCGTAAAGATACCCTTCGAAGGTCCTGCTACCCATGTCAACACGCCCGCCAATACACCAAACACGAGGGCTACGGCAATCACGGGTCCCATCCACGACAGCTTTACAAATTTAAAGTAGCTGTCAAAGCCTATGAGCAGCGTCTGCGTGAGGCTGATATCCTTTGCGGGCACGATGATGCCGAGCGAGAAGGTGCCGAGGATAAAGATAAGCACCGTTACGAGTGAACCAATGATGATGGCGCGAGGGTAGTTGCGCTTGGGGTTGTCAACCTCCATAACGTGGATACCCATCATCTCCATACCGGCATAGAAGAGGAAGATGCTACTTGCCAGCACAAGGTTGTTGAAGTTTGTGAGGTTGGGGAAGAAGCTCTCCTGCATGTTGAGGTTGTTGTGGCCACCCATGGCGAGATAGATAATGGCGAGGATAATAAGTAGCGCTGCGGGGATGATAGTACCTATGATACCTCCCCATTTACTCACCTTACCTACCCAACCGATACCGCGCAACGAGATAAATGTCGCTGCCCAGTATTTCGCCAATACCACCACTAGTGTAAAGTTGCGGTTCGAGGCGAGTGCTGCATCTGCCGCGGGGTTAACACCGATGTAGGCGATGCTCACAGCACCAAACGTCAGCACCGTGGGATACCATATCGTCGACTGTATCCACTGCAGCCATATAGCGAGAAAGCCCGTGCGTGCACCAAAGGCCTCACCCACCCAACGAAAGACACCTCCCTGTTTTGCCGAAAACATTGCCGCAAGCTCTGCAGCAACCATCGCTGTGGGGATAAGAAAGACAATGGCGGCAAAGAGATAGTAGAATGCCGAGGCGGGACCATATATCGCCTCTGTCGCAAGACCACGCAGACTCACAACCGCCGTGATGTTCATAATGGCGAGCGTCATCACGCTCAAACCACTCTTAGTTTTGTTTGTTGTACTACTCTGCATATCACACTAAGTTTTATGTTCCGCCTTCGTAGTTGCAATTTGCGTGCTAAACTGTAAACATGGTGATACTGTGGTTGTAAAGTGTTGATATTTAGGGGTTTGTGTAAATAATACATCAAACCGTTGTAACTACCTGATTATCAACACTATGAAAAACTTGTTAAAATACTATTCATAACTTACTGATAATCAGTGGGGTTTAAGGGGCTTCGCGGAAAAACTTTCGTCCCAAAAATTTGGATTTGGGCTTTATTGATAGTAATTTTGCACTAACGATAACAACAAAAAACATTCAAATTATATGAAGAGATTATTGTTATGTGCGATACTTGCAGTGGTATCTGTGGCGTGTTGCAAGGAGGGTGGTGATACTCAGGCGACATTACCAGGTTTGGAGAAGGATGCCAACGGCAACTATATATCTTATAGAGGCTACCCAATGCCGTCGTGGGAACCGTCATACGAGGGTATGGTAGAACTATTGGATCTCGTAGCAACACAGAAGGGTGAGATTGACGATAACCTTTTCGTTGAGTTCATGACAACATATGTGGTTAAGGCAAATGAGATATACTACCTTAACAAGTATCGTATGGGCTACTACGAGTGGTATAATGTTGAGCATTGGGGTAGTAACCGAGCGCCTGGAAGTATCAAGTTCGAGAGCGACGGAACACTCTATAGCCATGAGATAGCAGTTGCTATATACCCCGAGATTGAGGAGTACTACGCCGAGAATGGCTATGAGGGTTACTATCTTTGTCATGAGTGGAGATACGATGCCGAGAGTAATATGTTGTACACAGAATACTATAGATCGCCAATGAGCCAACCCATTAAGATGAGTGCCGAGGTAATCTTCTTCAATGGTACGGAGGCTGTGCTCTTGGGTCATGTGGCAGGTCTTGCGGTACTTGCTATGAGCGAGTATAGCAATGGCGAGTTCGGTCTTGTGGATGAGATGGAGTTGTTCAGGGTGGAGTTTGTTGAGGGTTACGATAGTTTCCTTGATAACTATACTACATACGAGGAATATCAAACCGTATATGATGAGGCTGAAAGGGCCTATAGGCTCAATAGCATGAATGAGAATATGGCCGAGGCAATGGCGCTGTGGTCTAACTTCGATCGTGAGACCGTTGTCGAGAATCTTGTTGGCGAGTGGAAGACATTCTCTCTACTATACTACGATGAGTCATGGGATAGAATTATCGAAGCGCTGGTGTTCAATGACAACTACTTTGTCGAAGGTGTCATACCCACTACCTATATCTTTGAGGAGGATGGCAGAGCCTGTGAGTACTACGACGCGCCCGTTCAAGATGATGAACCCAACGAACTGAATCTTGTGTGGGAGTATGACGCAGAGTCGGATATAATCACGCTAAGTGGCGACGGATATACATCTGAATATAGACTCTCGGGATGCAGTTACCAATATATAGTATTGGATAGAGTGGAGAATGGTGTTAATGTGCGTCGTGTGTTTAAGCGCAATGTGGAAGAGTAGTACAAATAAATAAAACTTTACAACTATGAAACTTATTAATGTTATTATGGTGCTTGCTGCCATGGTATTGATGGCGTGCGAGAAGGGGCAGATCCCACAGGATAGACCCATTGAC
>JAEZPN010000117.1 GCA_023413645.1 Bacteroidota bacterium | reverse complement strand
GCTGTGGCGTTGGGCATCATGAGCTACGAGGAGCTTGCACAGATGTACGAGATGTCTGCAGCTATTAACAACTGCCTTGTCGAGTTGTACGCTAAGGTGGGTATTACGGTTGTTGACTTCAAAATAGAGTTCGGTCGCGATGCTAATGGTGCGTTGGTTTTGGCCGACGAGCTCTCGCCCGACACTTGCCGCTTGTGGGATAAGGAGAGTGGCGAGCGCATGGATAAGGATCGTTTCCGCCGCGACTTGGGTCGTGTTCGCGAGACCTACGAGGAGGTTGCACAGCGATTGCACAATATACTTAAATAAATATAGGTATGCTTAAGGATTCATTAGATATATATGGCGATGACCTGCACGAGGAGTGCGGTGTGTTTGGTATTTTTGGCGTAGATGATGCCCCCAACCTCGCTTACTACGGCTTGCACGCATTGCAGCACCGTGGTCAGGAGGCGTGTGGTATTTCGGCATTCGATGGCGAAAATCTCAACACCGTGAAGGGTGAGGGTCTCGTAACTGAGGTGTTCAACCAGCAGAAGCTCTCAAAGCTTAAGGGCCGCATCGCTATTGGTCATGTGCGCTATGCAACAACAGGTGGCGGTGGCGCGAACAATGTTCAGCCATTCTCGTTCAAGCACCACACGGGCGACTTTGCCTTGGCACACAATGGTAACTTGGTGAACTCTCACGAGTTGGCAAAGTACCTCGAGGTGCGTGGCAGCTTGTTCCACTCTACGTCGGACAGTGAGCTCTTGGCACACCTTGTAAAGAAGGATAAGCACGAGGATAAGCGTATCGACAATATCATCGAGGCGTTGAACATGCTTGAGGGTGCCTTCGCATTCCTTATCATGACCAAGAACCGCATCTATGCTTGCCGCGATAAGCATGGCTTGCGCCCCTTGGCTATCGGTAAGCTCGGCGATGGTTATGTCATCAGCTCGGAGACTTGCGCTTTGGATATTGTTGGTGCGGAGTATATCCGCGATGTTGAGCCAGGTGAGGTTATCACTATCGACCACCACGGCATCCGCTCGAACTACTACTCACGCTATCAGCGTCACTTGATGTGTGCGATGGAGTATATCTACTTTGCTCGCCCCGATAGCGATATTGAGGGTTGCAACGTACACTCATTCCGCAAGCTCTCGGGTCGTTACCTCTATGAGCAGTGCCCCACAAAGGCTGATGTTGTTATCGGTGTTCCCGACTCAAGTATCAGTGCTGCAATCGGTTACTCTGAGGCAAGTGGTATTCCCTACGAGATGGGCCTCATCAAGAATAAGTACATCGCACGTACCTTCATCCAGCCCTCGCAGGAGATGCGCGAGAAGGGTGTGCGCATGAAGCTCTCGGCAGTACGCTCGTTGGTTAATGGCAAGTCGGTAGTGCTCATCGACGACTCTATCGTGCGCGGTACCACATCGTTGCGCATCGTGCGATTGTTGAAGGAGGCGGGCGCTAAGGAGGTGCACGTACGTATTGCGAGTCCCGCAATCACCAACCCCTGCTTCTATGGTATCGACATGTCGACACGCGAGGAGTTGCTCTGTGCGCGCATGTCTAAGGAGGAGGCCTGCAAGGCTATCGAGGCAGACTCGTTGGAGTTCTTGTCGGAGGAGTCGTTGCTCAAGTCGGGTAACCGCTCTGAGTTGTGTATGGCATGTTTCAACGGCTGCTATCCTACGTCGTTGTATCACAATAAGTTGAATAAATAATAAAAACAAGATATAATTATGGCAAAAAGTTACGAAGCAGCCGGTGTAAATCTCGAGGCTGGTTACGAAGTTGTTCGACGCATCAAGTCGCACGTATCATCTACAAAGCGCGTAGGCTCAATGGGTAACATTGGTGCTTTCGGCGGTATGTTTGACCTCGCAGCTCTCAACATCAAGGAGCCCGTATTGGTTAGCGGTACTGACGGTGTTGGTACAAAGCTCAAGTTGGCGTTTGAGATGGATAAGCACGATACTATCGGTATCGACGCTGTTGCAATGTGTGTAAACGACGTATTGGCACAGGGTGCTGAGCCTTTGGTATTCTTGGACTATGTCGCTGTAGGCCACAACGAGCCCGCTAAGGTTGAGGCTATCGTTGCAGGTGTTGCAGAGGGTTGCCGCCAGGCAGGTTGTGCTTTGGTAGGTGGCGAGACTGCCGAGATGCCCGGTATGTACCAGGATGGCGAGTACGACATCGCAGGTTTCACAGTAGGTGTTGTAGAGCGCTCAAAGCTCATCGACGCTGGTGAGCGTGTTAAGGTGGGTGACGTGTTGGTAGGTATCGCTTCAAGCGGTGTTCACTCTAACGGCTTCAGCCTTGTACGTAAGGTAGTTAGCGACAACAACCTTAAGCTCGATGAGACATATCCCGAGATTCCTGGCCGCACACTTGGTGAGGCACTTCTCACTCCTACACGCATCTACGTTAAGCAGGTGTTGAAGGTTATCGCAGAGTGCGATGTTCACGGCATCAGCCACATCACTGGTGGTGGCTTCGACGAGAACATTCCTCGTATCTTGAAGGATGGCCAGGGTGTAGAGGTTAAGGAGGGCACATGGGAGATTTTGCCCGTGTTCCAGCTCTTGGAGAAGTATGGTAAGGTTGGCCACCGCGAGATGTTCAACATCTTCAACATGGGTATCGGTATGGTTATCGCATTGCCCGAGGCTGACGCTGAGAAGGCTATCGCAATCCTCGCAGAGTGCGGTGAGCGTGCATCGGTTATCGGTCGCGTGATTGAGGGTGAGGGCGTAACTATCATCTAAGAGTATGAAGAAGACACGTTTGGCCGTATTTGCCAGTGGCAGTGGTAGCAACTATGAGGCTATTGCCAAGGCGTGTAGCGAGGGCCTTATCGATGCTGAGATCGTACTCTTGGTATGCGACAAGCCAGGTGCTTATGTGCTTGAGCGCGCAAAGCGCTACGGCACAGAGTGCTTCGCCTTCAACCCCAAGGAGTATGGCTCTCGCGAGGCATACGAGACAGTGTTGGCTACGATGCTCGACGAGCGTGGGGTAGACTTTGTCTGCCTCGCAGGCTATATGCGCATTGTGGGCAAGGTGCTCTTGGAGCGCTATGAGCGTCGCATCGTAAACATCCACCCCTCGTTGTTGCCCTCGTTCAAAGGCGCACATGCCATCCAGGATGCAGTAGACTATGGTGTAAAACTCTTTGGCGTTACCACACACTTCGTTGACGAGACTCTCGACGGCGGTCGCATCATTGACCAGGCGGGCATCGTCTATGAGGGTAGCGACATCGAGGAGCTCACAAACCTCATCCACAGCATCGAGCATAAGCTCTACGTAAAGACCATTAATAAATTGATAAATAAGAAGTTTTAAGATATGAGAGCATTAGTTAGTGTTAGCGACAAGTGTGGCGTTGTTGAGTTCTGTCAGAACTTGCGCCGCCTTGGTTGGGAGATTATCGCTACGGGAGGTACACAGAAACTCCTCGAGGATAGCGGCGTAGAGACCATCGGTATCAGCGATGTTACGGGCTTCCCCGAGATTTGCGATGGCCGTGTTAAGACCCTTCACCCCAAGGTGCATGGCGGTTTGTTGGCACGCCGTGACGACGAGAGCCACCTCCAGGCATTGCGCGATAACTCTATCGAGTTCATCGACATGGTTTGTGTTAACCTCTATCCATTCCGTCAGACTATCGCTAAGCCCGACGTTAAGATGGAGGATGCAATCGAGAATATCGACATCGGCGGTCCATCTATGTTGCGCTCTGCAGCTAAGAACTACCGCGATGTAACCGTTGTGTGCGACCCTACAGACTACGCTCGCATCATTGCAGAGATCGAGGAGGGTGGTAACACAACCCTTAAGACACGTCTCGAGCTCTCGGCAAAGGCTTATACCCACACCGCAGAGTATGATATGTGCATCGCAACATATATGCGTAAGCAGGCGGAGTTGAACGAGAAGCTCTTCGCGTCGTTCGACCTCGTGCAGTCATTGCGTTATGGCGAGAACCCCCACCAGTCGGCTAAGTTCTACGCTTCGGCAGATAAGGTGCCTTACTCGTTGGCTACAGCTAAGCAGCTCAACGGCAAGGAGATGTCTTACAACAACATCCAGGATGCTAATGCTGCACTTAACATCGTGCGTGAGTTCAGCGAGCCTTTCGCAGTGGGTCTCAAGCACATGAACCCCTGTGGTGCTGCTATCGGCAAGGATATCAAGGAGGCATGGCAGAAGGCATACGAGGCTGATACAGTGAGCATCTTCGGTGGTATCGTAGCTGTTAACCGCGAGATTACTAAGGAGGTAGCTGAGCTTATGAAGCCCATCTTCTTGGAGATTATCATGGCGCCCTCATTCTCTGACGAGGCACTCGAGATTCTCTGCACAAAGAAGAACTTGCGCCTCTTGCAGGTTGATATGTCGGCAAGCGACATGGAGCAGATGCAGTACGTAACCGTAAATGGTGGTCTCTTGGTGCAGAAACTCGACACCGATACTAAGGAGGTTGTAGCTGATATGTGCGTTACAGAGCGTAAGCCCTCAGCAGCTGAGATCGAGGATATGAACTTCGGCTGGCGCATCGTTAAGCACGTTAAGTCTAACGCTATCGTTGTGGTTAAGGATGGCCACACCGTAGGTGTTGGTGCTGGTCAGATGAACCGCGTAGGCTCTGCGGAGATCGCTCTCAAGCAGGCTCAGGCAGCGGGCTTCGCCGAGGGTCTCGTGCTTGCATCAGACGGCTTCTTCCCCTTCGACGACACAGTAACTCTCGCCGAGAAGTATGGCGTAACAGCGCTCGTGCAGCCTGGTGGTAGCGTTCGCGATGAGGACTCAGTGAAGAAGGCTAACGAGTTCGGTATGACAATGACTGTAACAGGCATGCGCCACTTTAAGCACTAATGAGCGTAAATATTAATTAATATAAATATATGAATGTATTAGTTATTGGTTCGGGTGGTCGTGAGCACGCCATTGTCGAGGCTATCTCGCGCTCGCCCAAAGCCCCAAAGATATACGCTGCTCCTGGCAATGCTGGCATCGCACAGTTGGCCGAGTGTGTAGCAATCAAGGATACCGAGGTGGAGAAGCTCCTCGAGTTCGCCAAGGCTAACGCTATCGACCTCACCGTCGTAGGTCCTGAGGCGGCACTTGCAGTGGGTGTTGTAGATGCCTTCCGCGCTGCAGGTCTCAAGATCTTCGGCCCCACAAAGGCGGCAGCAGAGATTGAGGCGAGCAAGGACTTCGCAAAGCGCCTTATGGTTAAGTACGACGTGCCCACTGCGGCATACGAGACATTCACCGACTTCGACGCAGCGTTGGCATACGTCAAGAAGGGCTCACTCCCCACAGTGTTGAAGTACGACGGCTTGGCAGCTGGTAAGGGTGTTGTTATCGCAACAACCATGGAGGAGGCAGAGGCTACATTGCGCGATATGCTCCTCGACACTAAGTTCGGCGAGGGTAGAGTGGTTATCGAGGAGTTCCTCACTGGCGAGGAGTTCTCGTTGATGTGCTTCGTTGCGGGTAACAAGATTTGCCCTATGCCCGTGGCACAGGACCACAAGCGTGCCTACGACAACGATGAGGGTCCCAACACCGGTGGTATGGGTGCATACACAGAGTTGCCCTTCATCAGCGAGGAGGACCACGCATACGCTATGGAGAATATCATGCAGCGCGTAGCAGATGCTATGGTTGCGGAGGGTACTCCCTTTACGGGTGTCTTGTATGGTGGTTTGATGAAGACCCCCAATGGCATCAAGGTTATCGAGTTCAACGCTCGCTTTGGTGACCCCGAGACCGAGGTTGTATTGCCCCGCTTGAAGAGCGATGCTATCGACGTATTTATGGCCGTAGCATCTAACGAGCAGCCCGAGGCCGAGTGGTCTGAGGGTGCAACGCTCGGCATCGTACTTGCATCGAAGGGCTATCCTGGCGACTACACAAAGGGTCATGTAATCCGTGGCGTTGAGAATGTAACGTCGAAGGTTTACCACATGGGTACAGCCATGAAGGATGGTGAGCTCGTTACAAATGGCGGTCGTGTGATGTTTGTTGTTGCAGAGGCTCCAACACTTCGCGAGGCACAGCAGAAGGCTATGGAGGATGTCGAGCGCATTGAGTGCGACAACCTCTTCCACCGCAACGACATCGGCGCTAAGGCGTTCCGCTAATGGTCTAATACTAAAAACGTAACTTTATGATTATAAGTGGTAAAGAACTATCAAAGTCACTCAAGGAGGAGCTTAAGGTAAAGGTCAGCACGCTCAACGCAGAGTATGGCCGCACCCCCAACCTTGTAGTTATCCTTGTTGGTGACGACCCCGGTAGCGTGTCATACGTTACTGGTAAGGCTAAGGCAGCCGATGAGGTAGGCATCCGTAACACTACACTCCGTCGTGAGGCTACGATTACCGAGGATGAGCTCTTGGCTCTCGTTGATGAGCTCAACAACGACAACGATGTCGATGGCATCCTCATTCAGTTGCCCTTACCCAAGCATATTGACGAGAACAAGGTCATCGCAGCCATCTCGCCCGAGAAGGATGTTGACGCCTTCCACCCAATGAACGTTGCTAAGTTGTGGCTCAAGCAGCCCTGTGTGCTCCCATGTACCCCTAAGGGTATCATCAAGTTGTTGCACTTTGCTGGCGTAGAGATAGCGGGCAAGGAGGCTGTGGTGGTGGGTCGTAGCAATATCGTGGGTCAGCCCGTGGCAAAGTTGCTCTTGGACCAGAATGCTACAGTTACTGTGGCTCACTCGCGCACGAAGGACCTCGCAGAGGTGACACGCCGTGCCGACATACTCGTTGTGGCTATTGGTCGCGAGCGCTTCCTCACTGCCGATATGATTAAGCCTGGCGCTGTTGTCATCGACGTGGGTGTAAACCGCGATAGCCGCAATGGCAAGCTCTGTGGTGATGTCGATTATGAGGAGGCACAGCATGTGGCATCGGCAATTACCCCCGTACCTGGTGGTGTAGGCCCCATGACCATCACTTGCCTCATGGAGAATACCGTGGAGGCCTTCCTTAACAGAATGAACAAGTAATAACACAATAACATAACTAACCTGCCTTATGATTGAGAGATATAGCAGAGAGATTATGCGCAAGGTGTGGACTGAGCAGAACAAGTTCGATGCCTACCTTCGCGTTGAGATTTTGGCTTCAGAGGCTTGGAGCCAGTTGGGCGTAGTGCCCAAGGAGGATGTTGAGAAGCTCTGGAAGAGCGCATCGTTCAACATCGACCGCATCTATGAGATTGAGCAGCAGACACGCCACGACATCGTCGCCTTCACACGTGCCGTGAGCGAGACCCTCGGCGAGGAGCGCAAGTGGGTGCACTATGGTCTTACCAGCACCGACGTTGTAGACACAGCTAACGGCTACCTTTTGAAGCAGGCTAACTCTATCCTTTTGGAGGATATCGAGAAGATGCTCGAGGTATTGCGTCAGCGCGCTATCGAGTTCAAGTCTACGCCCTGCATCGGTCGTACACACGGTATCCACGCCGACATCACTTGCTTCGGCCTTAAGTGGGCGTTGTGGTACGAGGAGATGAAGCGTAACCTCACACGCTTCGTTGCAGCTGCCCGTGGCGTAGAGGTTGGTAAGATCTCTGGTGCTGTGGGTAACTTCGCAAACATTCCTCCATTCATCCAGGATTACGTATGCGAGAAGCTCGGCATCGAGAGCGCAAACATCTCTACTCAGGTTATCCAGCGTGACCGCCACGCCTACTACATGGCAACTCTCGCATGTATCGCATCGAGCATCGAGCAGATGGCTATGGAGATTCGTAACCTCCAGCGTACTGAGGTACACGAGGTTGAGGAGTCATTCGGTAAGGGTCAGAAGGGCTCAAGCGCTATGCCTCACAAGCGTAACCCCATCTCAAGCGAGAATATGTGTGGTTGCGCTCGCGTTATGCGTGGCTACATGGCTACATTCTATGAGAACGTGGCACTCTGGCACGAGCGTGATATCTCACACTCTGCAACTGAGCGTATCATCCTTCCCGATGCTACAATGTTGCTCGACTATATGCTTAACCGCTTCCGCGGCATCCTCGAGAACCTCGTAGTGTTCAAGGATGTTATGATGGAGAATATCTACCGCACACGCAAGGTTATCTTTGCACAGCGCGTTATGAACGCCCTCATCGAGAAGGGCTTCTCACGCGAGCAGGCTTACGACACCGTTCAGCCCGTGGCTATGCGTGCTATGAGCGAGCGTGCTGACTACCAGGAGCTCCTTGCTGAGACTCCCGCGGTTATGGAGGTTCTTACACGTGACGAGCTCGACGCTTGCTTCACACTCGAGTACTACCTTAAGAATGTGGACTTCATCTTTGATCGCGTCGGCATCGAGTAATTTCGCATGATAAGGGGCCATCCTCGGCCTCTCAATCAATAGCCCGAATGGAATGTACACTTAAGTACTATCCATCCGGGCTATTTTTGTGTCGAGACCAAGCCTAACCTCTTTTGACAAAAAATTATGCTGGGTATTAATGAAAGTCGGCGGTAAATTAGCGCCACTCTGACGCGAAATTAGAGTGGGGTGCTAATATCGCTCAATGAAGTCCACGATAAGTTTGAACGTGGGTTCGTAGTAGTCGAAGATCGCATTTTGCCATGTGTCGTATACCGTGTGGTAGTACTTGAAGGCGTCGCCATTCTCGTTCATAAAGAAGATGCAGGGCACATTGCGCACAGCGAAAGGGTAGTGGTCGCTATTGTCCGCGAGCTCGGCTCTATCCAACGCCTCGAAGTAGCCATTCTCGGTGTTTATCTCCTCGAACAATGCGTAACCATCCATGCCCTCGTCGCTAACCTCACAATATAGGTTGGCGTTGTTGTCGCCAATCATGTCGAGGTTGATGAGGTACTTAATCTCGCTAAGTGGCGCGATGGGGTTGTTTGCATACCACTCTGAGCCGCGGAGGTTGGCATCCTCACCCGAAAAGGCGATGAAGTACATGTCGTACTCGGGGGTGTGC
>JAEZPN010000009.1 GCA_023413645.1 Bacteroidota bacterium | reverse complement strand
ATCGGAGGGGTATCGGGGGGGGCCCTCTGCCACTGGGGGGGTGTCCACCACGGCGCCACGCGAGGCGTTCAATATCACCGCATCGGGGCGCATAGTGGCGACACGCTCGCGGTTTATAAGGTGGTGGGTTGTATCGTCGAGGGGTGTGTGCAGAGTGATAATATCTGCCTCACGGATGATGTGGTCGATAGGGTAGAACTCGCCGCCCTCACGCTCCTGGCGTGGCGGGTCGCACATCAGCACTCTAAAGCCCCAGTGGCGGGCATGCTCCACAACCAAACTACCGACATTACCCACGCCAACGACACCCAATGTGCACTCCTTGGGCTGCTTGCCGAGGTGACGTAGCGTATGCTTAAGTGCCGCAGCCACCCACTGCAATACGCCACGGGCGTTGCATCCCGCAGCTGAGGCTACCTCGATGCCGGCACTGTGGCAATACTCCTCGTCTATATGGTCACGACCTATTGTCGCGGTGGCTATAAACTGCACCTTCGATCCCTTTAATAGCTCGCTATTGCAGCGTGTGCGTGTGCGCACAATGAGTGCATCGGCATCGGCCACAACGCCACGGTCTATCTCTACGCCCTTGCAGTAGACAACCTCGGCATATGGCTCCACGACACCGCGTATATAGGGTATGGCACTATCTATGATAACTTTCATAGAGATTGTTAAGTGAAAGCGTTTAAATTTTTAGCAAATATAGGTATTTTATAGAAAAAAAATGCTAAATTTGCATGATATTTTTGCTTACGGAAATATAAATTTAGAGCATGGAGAGTAAGAAGTTTGACCCCAACGGAGCGATACCAGATAATGGTAACTACTTCGGTATTCCACTTGAGCCTCGCGAGGCGGCTTTGGTGCTTATCTCTGCGCCCTGGGATTTGAGTCTCAAGGTGCGTAATGGTAGCTCATATGCCCCCGATGCTATCATCGAGGCATCGCGCACTGTCGACTTTTTCGAGCCTATGGCTCCCGATAGTTGGCGCAAGGGTATCGCAACGGTGCCTATCGACTACACCATTCAGGATATGTCGCACCGCCTACGTTCGGATGCCGAGCGCATAGTTAAGGTGCACGAGAAGAGTGGTGGCACTCCCTTCGACAACCTCGTCTACGAGCGTAGCCTACGCCGTGTTAACGAGGGTTTCCAGACTCTAAACGAGAATATCTACAAACAGTCGAAGATGTGGCTCGACGAGGGCAAAATTGTGGGTCTCGTGGGTGGCGACCAGTCTACGGCATACGGTCACATACGCGCTGTGGCGGAGCATCACGGCTCGCTCGGTGTTCTACACATCGACTCAAGCTGCAACCTCAAATGCTGCCACCAGGGCTTCGAGTTCTCTCACGCTTCGGTCATGCACAACGTCTTGCGCGACGTGCCAGAGGTGGAGCGATTGGTGGGTGTTGGTGTTCGTGCCTTCAGCCCCGAGGAGTGGAAGAGGGCAGAGGAGGATTCTCGCGTTAAGCTCTTCACGGGTCAGTCCATCTGGTCACGCCACTTCGAGGGTGTGCTATGGTCGACCATCGTGGCGGAGATTGTGGAGTCGTTGCCCCAGAATGTATACGTTTCACTCGACATAAACGGCCTTACGGTGGAGTGCTCTCCCCACAACGGCATGGTCGTAGCGGGTGGTGTTCGCTTCCCCGAGGTTGTCTACCTTTTGGGCAAGATTGTCGACTCGGGCCGCAAGATTGTGGGCTTCGACCTCTCGGAGGTGGTGCCCGATATGGATGACAAGACCGATGCGGCTATCGCCTCGCGCCTCTTGTATAACATCTGCAGCATGGCACTTAAAAACCACGATGCACCGATGGTACTTTAATACTAATACATTAAAATATAGCGTATTATGCACGAAGAAACTAACGTTGAGCTATGGATGGTGATTCCATTTGCCATCATGTTGCTCACCATTGCCATTGCACCGCTCGTTGCGGAGCACTTCTGGGAGAAGAATCGCAATAAGCTCATCTTCACTGCCGTGATTTCGGTAGTCACGGTGGCGTTGTTGTCGTCGTTTGGCTTGGGTAGCGCTATCGTGCACAACATCCTCTACGACTACATACCCTTTGTGATGTTGCTCTTGGCGCTCTTTGTGGTTACGGGAGGCATACGCATCAGTGGTGACATCACTGCTACACCCATTGTCAATACCTTTATCCTCGGTGCGGGCTTCGCCATGGCCTCGGTGATGGGTACTACGGGTGCTGCGATGTTGCTCATACGCCCCTTGTTGCAGATTAACCAGCAGCGCACACACAAGGTGCATACCATACTCTTCTTTATTGCGTTGGTGGCAAACTGTGGTGGTCTGTTGACACCGCTTGGTGATCCTCCATTGTTCTTGCTCTACTTGCGTGGTGCAAGCTTCGACTGGTTCTCGTCGATGTTCCCACAGTGGCTCACTGTAGGTGCAATTCTCTTGGGTCTCTATATGCTTGTCGACCGCTACTACTACGCTAAGGAGCCCGCTGAAGCTAAGCTTCGCGACCTTCAGGAGCAGGAGCCTATCAAGGTGCAGGGCATGCGTAACTTCTTGTACTTGGGCATGGTTATCGCTGCGGTGTTGTTCCTCAATTCGAACTACATCCCCGCAATGGGCGAGGAGCATGCTCCACTGTATATCAAGTTCTTACGTGAGATAGCGCTTGCTGCGATTATCCTATTGTCGTGGTTCACAACACGCCGTCAGATACGCAAGGATAACCACTTCACATGGGAACCTATCTCGGAGGTGGCGATACTCTTCGTGGGTATCTTTATCACTATGACCCCCGCGATGTTGTACCTTAGAGGGAATGCAGAGTCTTTGGGTCTTAGCGAGCCTTGGCAGTTCTACTACTCTACGGGAACCCTCTCGTCGTTCCTCGACAATGCACCTACGGCAGTGGCATTCTACGAGGTCGCTATGGGTCTACCTACGTCTGAGGGTGTCGATTTGGTTGCTGGCATTCCCGCAATCTTGCTTCAGGCAATATCTCTGGGTGCGGTATTCTTTGGTGCTATGACCTACATTGGCAATGGTCCCAACTTCATGGTTAAGGCTATCGCCGAGCAGGAGGGTATCAAGATGCCATCGTTCTTTGGTTACATCTTTAAGTTCACGTTGATAGTGTTGCTCCCCGTCTATGTCATCGTGCAGCTCATCTTCTTGCCGTTCTAACGTAACTAACTATAAATAAGCATAATGAGAAAGACACTTATCGCAATAGCATCGCTCGCGCTCATGGTGGCATGCGGTGGCGAGACACAGACAACCTCCTCAGCTCCCCAGATGCGCACGAGTGCCGACTCCATGGCCTATGTTATGGGCATGAACATCGGCCGCAACCTTATGGATGTCGACACTACGCTCAATATCGACATGGTTGCTGAGGGTATGCGCGATGCCTACCGTGGCGAGGCACGCCTCTCGGATGAGGAGGCACGTATGGCATATTTGAAGTATATGAACTACGATAACTACGAGCGTGTTAAGGCCTTCGAGACCAAATACTTAGAGGAGATACGCCGTGCTGACCGTAAGTTTGTCGCTACGAATTCGGGCCTTACGTATAAGGTTGTGGAGCTTGGCGACCTTAAGACTACAGTGCGTACCAACCGCGATACTATGCAGGTGCGCTACCGTTTGCTCGATATGTCGGGCACAGTACTCGATACTACATACCTCCACAAGGAACCTTTGCGTATCGCTGCGGGTGACGTGCCTAAGGGCGTTCTCGAGGCTGTAAAGCTCATCGGTAAGGGTGGTCATATCGAGGTGTGGGTGCCCTCACAACTTGCCTATGGTGTCGATGGCTGCGACTCGTTGGGTGTTAAACCAAACTCTATCCTTTACTACGAGATGTGGCTCGTAGATGTTAAGAAGCGTTAATCATAAATCATAACTATATCACATGAAGAAAATCCTATTTTTTGTAGTCGCAGCATTAGCATTTGCATCGTGCAGCGAGAAGGCGATACCCAAGGATGCCTATTACTTCGACGAGGTTGTTTCGCGCCTCTACAATGACCCAAGTGCTGAGATGGATACACTCTCATATGCTGCGGGTATGAACCTCGGTCTTGTAATATCTTTGCAGAATGCCGATTTTGAATTGGACACTGAGGCTATCATCAAGTTGCTAGATAAGGAGCTTAAGAAGGTCAACTCTGACCCCGAGCAGATGGAGAAGGTTGAGGAGTACTTGTCGTCCTACTCTTACGAGGTTGTAGGCCCATATATGCGCGTTAAGCAGATGAACTCACGCATCGAGACCGATCGCCCCGATACGTTGCATATGCCCGAGTTGTTCAACGAGACATACACACACGAGAAGTTTACCTCTATGCTCGTCCTCGCTTCTGCCGATGGTATGCGTAAGCAGAACCTCCCCGTAAATCTCCACTGGGTATACCAGGCTATGCGTGACGCCACAAACGTCAACGATAAGAGCGAGATCGACTCTGTTATGGCTATCTCTGAGTTAGAGTTCAAGAATACTTTGCGAGATTATCTCCAGTACGACCTCCCTGTCTATACCGCAGACTGCACTTACGCATGGTTCCAGCGCATCGCAGCAAAGTCGGATGTTAAGGCTATGACAGATGAAAATGGCGTGGAGACTGGCGTATACTACCGCATCAATAAGGCGGGTAGCGATCCTAAGCCTGTCAACGCTACCGACTCTATCACTGTTAAGTATCAGGTATATTCACGTACGGGTAAGTTGCTCGAGTCTGACGAGTTGTACATTAAGAACCTCGAGAAGAAGCGTTCACAGATCGAGAAGAACACTATGTTGCCCTTACAGCTTCGCCAGACATATATCGACCAGATCAACACCCAGATTGCTAATAGCGATCCTCGCATTCTTCCTCTCAGTACCTTCATGCAGAAGCATGTGCAGGAGGCGCTTAAGCTTATTGGCAAGGGTGGTAGCATCACCATCTGGTTGGATGCAAACAAGGCCTTTGGTCCCAGTGCTGGTAAGATTTTGCCCCTCAACGACGCTGCCGTTGTTAACGTCGAGCTCGTTGACGTAGAGACTGTTATGCCCGTCTTTAAGCCCGTGCATAATGTCGTGCTACCCGAAAAGGGCTCAATAAAGAATATGGTAGCACCTGCTCAGGATGGTGCTGCACAGAAGCTCTCAAAAACGCCTACTATTGTCCCCGTGCAGAAGTAGTGACGTGTAGCTCCGATGGTGTAGAGACCTTGCGTAATCGCAGGGTCTCTTTTTTTTGTAGTGCGCTCTTACCCATATGCAAAAAAATACTCTTGAGCTACTTGCCCAAGAGTATCTTAGCTTGTTTGAGTGCAGCATCCGTAATCTCGCTGCCCGAGAGCATCTTTGCAATCTCGCCCACGCGCTCCGCCTTTGTCAGGCGACGGATGTTGGTGCGGCCCTCCTCCTTATACACCACAAAGTGCGCTCCGCTCTTCGATGCCACCTGTGGTAGGTGTGTGATGTCAACAATCTGCATCGACTCGGCAAGGCGCGCGATGATGTCGCCCATGGCATCAGCAATACGTCCCGAGACACCCGTGTCTATCTCGTCGAAAATCACCGTTGGCAACATACGCTTCTCGGCGATAAGGGCCTTGAGTGCCAACATTATACGCGAGAGCTCACCTCCCGATGCTATGCGCTCCACAGCTCCAGGCTTCGTGGTGCGGTTCGCTGTAAAGAGGTAGGCAACATTGTCCATGCCAAGTGGGGTATATGCCTCGGTTGCTGTGACCTCCACCACAAACTGCGCATCCTCCATGCCGAGCATGCGTAGCGTCTCTACGACACTCTCCTCGAGGTGCTTAGCCACCTCCACACGTGCTGTGTGTAGTGTGCCAGCTGCTGCGCGGCACTCCTTGTCAGCCTCGGTGATGCGTGCCTCAAGCTCACGAAGTGCGGTGTCGCTGTTATCTATTGTTGCGAGGCGCGCCTCAAATGCTGCGGCCTTAACCAAGAGGTCGTCATACGACTCTGCGCGGTGCTTCATCTCGAGCGAGTAGATGGTGTTGAGCCTATCGCTGAGCCTCTGCAACTTCTCGGGGTCGGCATCTATGCGCTCCGCCTCATCTGCCGCCGTAGCGCTTATGTCCTTAAGCTCCGCAACTACCGACTTTAGGCGCTCTGCAATCGTAGCACCCTCAGCATAGCGGTCACCCAGCGACTCCAACTCGCGCTGTGAGCGTGTGAGCGCAACGACTGCGCCCAACTCCTCATCATCCAGCGCATTACGCAATGTGGTAAGTGCCTCGCCAATGCGGTCGGCACTCTCCAACGTCGCCAATGTCTGCTCAGTATCGGCCTGCTCGCCCTCCTTGAGCTTTGCCGCGCGAAACTCCTCTACTGTATAGCGCAACCACTCCTCATCCTTGCGTGCCGCCTCCATATCTGCCGACATCGCGCGGTGCTCACTGCGTAGCGCATTTAGCGTTGCGAGCTTCGCGGTATAGGCCTCCATAAGTGGGGCATTGCCCGCCAACGTGTCGAGCGTCGTTGTGCGAAACTCCTCCGATGCGAGGATTAGGTTCTGGTGCTGCGAGTGTATGTCTACGAGGTGTGCGCCGAGCTCCTTGAGCGTAGCCAACTGCACGGGCATATCGCCCACAAAGGCGCGACTCTTACCCGCAGGTGTTATGACGCGACGTATCGTAACCTCCGCCTCATAGTCGAGGTCTAACTCCTCGAAGAGCTGCTTAAGGTTGAGTCTTGCGATGTCGAACGTAGCCTCCACCACGCAGTTGCGCTCGAGGTCCTTGGTTGCCTGACCCTCGTTCTTCGCGCCGAGCAACAGACCCAACGCTCCGAGGAGGATTGACTTACCGGCACCCGTCTCACCAGTGATGATGTTGAGGTGCTCGTCCCACTCAACGTGGAGCGAGTCGATAAGGGCATAGTTCTCTATCGTTAAGCTCTTAAGCATCTCTATATTACTTGTTTAGTCTCTCAATCTTATCCACGATGACTGCCGCCACCTCGCGCTTCGACATCAGGGGATGCTCCTCTCGACCGTTGCGGTCGATGAGTGTCACCTTGTTTGTGTCGCCACCAAAGCCAGCACCCTTATCGCGCAACGAGTTAAGCACCACGAAGTCGAAGTTCTTACGCTCGAGCTTACCCTCGGCGTTAGCCTCCTCGTTGTCGGTCTCGAGGGCGAAGCCTACGAGGGTGCGACCCTCCTTCGTCTTGCCCAACTCTGCGGCGATGTCCTTAGTGCGTACAAGCTCGATGCGGAGGTCGTCATCCGACTTCTTGAGCTTCTTGTCTGCCACAACGGCGGGTGTGTAGTCTGCAACTGCGGCACACATAACTGCACCATCAGCCTCGCGCCATGCCTCTACGGCTGCGGCATACATATCTGCTGCCGAGAGTACGTCGATGCGCTCCACACCAGCGGGTGTGGGTAGGGTAGTGCGACCCGAGATGAGCTTAACCTCGGCACCACGTTTTGCCAACTCCTCGGCGATGGCATAACCCATCTTGCCGGTAGAGTGGTTCGTGATGTAGCGCACGGGGTCAATAGCCTCGATTGTAGCGCCCGCAGTGACGAAGTAACGCTTACCCTCAAGGCTCTTACTCTCGCCCTTAGCAAGGATAGCCTTCACCTGCTCCACAATCTCCTCGGGCTCTGCCATGCGGCCCTTACCCACCAAGCCGCTTGCCAACTCACCCGCCTCGGGCTCGATGATGGCTACGCCACGCTCCGCAAGGGTGCGTAGGTTCTGCTGTGTGGTGATGTGGGCATACATGTCGAGGTCCATAGCGGGGGCTACGGCAACGACAGAGCGTGCCGAGAGGTATGTTGTAAGCAAGAGGTTGTCAGCAATACCTGTAGTCATCTTCGCCAAGGTATTTGCTGTTGCGGGTGCTATGAGCAGCATGTCTGCCCACTCTCCGAGCGATACGTGAGAGTTCCACTCGCCATTCTCGGGGTTGAAGAACTCCACGAGGATTGGGTGCTTAGAGAGTGTCGCCATCGTGAGTGGCGTTATGAACTGCTTAGCCAGTGGTGTCATGATGACACGCACCTCGGCACCCTCCTTCACTAAAAGACGGCACAGCATAGCTGCCTTATAAGCTGCTATGCTGCCGGTAATGCCGAGTATGATATGCTTGCCTTTGAGCTGCATAATCCTATCTCTTTATGTTGTACGGTTGACCCTACTCCTTGTTGCCGTGGCGGAAGTAAACCTCGCCATCGAGGAACTCCTCAGTAGCGATGATTGCGGGCTTTGGAAGACGCTCGTAGTAGCGTGAGATCTCAATCTGCTCGCGGTTCTCGAATGTCTCCTCCACAGCGTTGTCGGTGGGAGCCGAGAAGTCTGCAAGCTTGCGGTTAAGCTCAGTCTTAAGCTCAGTAGCGATTTGGTTTGCGCGACGAGCGATGATGTTGATGCTCTCGTAGATGTTGCCTGTGGGCGAATCGAGGTCTACCAACTTGCGGGTAATGGTGTTGTTTGGAACGTTCTTCTTAATCTCCATAGTCCTATATGTTTTTGTCTTAATTATCTCTTAAGTTTACTGCTGTGTGTTCTCGCTCTTGTCGAGGAAGTTGCGAGCATCTTTTGCCATTCGTGTAAGCTCCTTTACGTGCTTCGACTCGGGATACTCTGCGATGAACGAGTAGTAGTTGTCGAGCATTGCGAGGTAGCGATCCTCCTGCTTCGACTCCACCGAGTTCTCCGCAAGGCGATATGCCGACACCGCCTGGTAGTACATCATCTCCTCGGTGTATGGCGACTCGGGGTAGCGCTTCATTGCATTCTTGAATGCCACGATTGCCGCCTTGTAGCGTCCTACCTTGTAGTAGGTGTAGGCATTCATGTAGCTCTTCTGCATAAGGCGGTTTGAGAGTTCGTCGAGCATGTTGCTAAACTCTGCGTTGTGCTCCGAGTCGGGGTAGCGCGACATGAACTCTGTGATTGCGATGATAGCCTGCGAAGTCATCGACTGGTCATACTCTGGCGGTGGCGACATGTAGTAGTGACATAGCGCATACATACCCTCTGCCTCCTCGATGAAGGGACTACGGCTGAACTTGCGACGATATGTGTCGAGCTGCGATGCTGCCTCCTCCCAGTCGTGGCGCTTGAACTTGCAACGTGCGTTGTAGAACGTTAGTGAGTCCTCGCGAGGTGTGCCCATGTATATATGTCGACATGCCTCGAATAGGGTAGATGCCTGCTCCCACTTACCATCCTCGTATAGTTCTACAGCCTGCTGGTATGCAAACTGAGGGTCTCCCGACTTGAGTGCGTTGTTCACGACGCTGCAAGCTACGCTACCGAGGATCACCATTGCGGCAAGTATGTAACAAAAAATAGACTTCATCGTTCTGTTGTTTCTTGCGCTTATGCGTATAAGCGCACAAAGTTACACAATATTTTTGAATAAACGACTAACAAAACGAAATTATTGTCTCATTTATTTAGGGAAATATGCGGTTATTTTGGGCAAAGTGATGTGAAACCGCCGTATGCGTTCTCGCCGCTCTACCCATGATGTAGGTGTATGCACACCTCTGTCATTCTGAGCGGAGCGAAGAATCCCCTACGCGAGGGCATACTATCAACGTAGTTGCGGGTTACAAAAATGTAACCCATGATAACGTCATCCCGAGGAGCGAAGCGACGTGGGGATCTACCTCTGTGTAGACGTAGAGCACAACGGAAGATTGCCACGGCTAACGCCTCGCAATGACGGTGGATAGCGCATAGCAAGCGAGGAGATCCTTCGTTACACTCAGGATGACATAGAGCGCGCGAGATTGCCACAGCTACGCGTGCAACATCCCCCACAACCTTGCGGGTATACTTTTATATACCCGCGGAGATTGCCACGGCTACGCCTCGCAATGACGGGGGAGTGTGTGCTACTCGCAATGACGTGTTAGACCGAGCGGTTGCGGATGTCATTCTGAATTTAATATATATTCTTCACTTCGTTCAGAATGACAGCATTAACCATACCTCAAACACCCTCCAACGCCACAAAAAAAATACCCCGGATGGAAACCATCCAGGGTACTATATAGATTCCGCGCAAGGCGGGACTCTACAAAAATTACTCAGCTACAACAGCGAACTTGATAGTAGCCTTAACCTCGCGGTGAAGCTTAGCAACAGCCTCGAACTCACCAAGAGTCTTAACAGAATCTACAGTGATGTTCTTGCGATCTACCTCGATGCCCTTCTCCTGAAGTGCAGCAGCAAGGTCAGCAGCTGTTACAGCACCAAAGATCTTCTCCTCCTCTGCCTTAGCAGTGATAGTGAGGTGAAGGTTGTTGATAGTCTCAGCCAAAGCCTGAGCGTCAGCAAGGATCTTAGCGTCCTTGTGAGCGCGCTGACGAAGGTTCTCAGCGAGTACCTTCTTTGCAGAAGCAGTAGCAGCCTTAGCGAAGCCCTGAGGAATCAAGTAGTTGTTTGCATAGCCGGGGCGAACGTTAACGATCTCGTTTGTGTAGCCCAAGTTCTCTACGTCTTTGATAAGAATTACTTCCATGGTCTATCCTCCTCTTTATTATTTCATACAATCTGTTACGAATGGAAGGATTGCGAGGTGGCGAGCACGCTTAACTGCCTGAGCAACCTTCTTCTGGTACTTCTGAGAAGTACCGGTAAGACGACGGGGCAAAATCTTACCCTGCTCGTTGAGGAACTTCTTCAAGAACTCACCGTCCTTATAGTCTACGTACTTGATGCCGAGCTTCTTGAAACGGCAGTACTTCTTCTTCTTAACGTCTACTGATACGGGGTTGAGATAGCGGATCTCAGATGCACCCTGCTGTGTGTTCTCTGCCATGATTACTCCTGAGTTTTGTTAGCAAGCTTAGCGCGACGCTTCTGAGAGTACTCAACAGCGAACTTGTCCTGCTTGAAAGTTAAGAAACGAATGATGCGCTCATCGCGACGGTACTGTGTCTCGAGAGTGTTGATGATTGAGCCCTCACCGGTGAACTCTACGAGGAAGTAGAAACCGGTAGTCTTCTTCTGAATAGGATAAGCGAGCTTCTTGAGGCCCCAGTTCTCCACATTCACAATCTGACCGCCGTTCTCGGTGATTACGCCCTGGAATTTGTCAGCAACCTCCTGCACCTGAGCCTCAGAGAGGACGGGAGTGACAATGAAAACGGTTTCGTAATTGTTCATAACTGTTTAATTAATTAAAGTTTTTATTGCATAAAGCGGTGCAAAGGTAGTAATTATTTTCTATTCTGCAATACTTTACTCTTAATTTTTACTCTTTTTATTAAGAAGTTAGGGTGTGCAGAGCCCTCTACACACCCATCCCAGCGATGTCGTAGCATGCCTCATACTACTCTTCCGCCTCGAATACCTCCTTGCCGAGACCACATAGGGGACATATCCAATCTGCTGGTACATCCTCCCATGCTGTGCCTGCGGGTACGCCAGTCTCGGGGGAGCCCACCTCGGGGTCGTAGACATAGCCACATGCTGTACATAGATACTTTTTCATGGTGCCTAAATTTTAAGGTTCGTCGCCACACCTATATATATTATATTGGCGCGGTCTCAGTTCAAGGCATGTGTAGCAAATAGTGCACCATGCAAGTAGGGTATAAACAAAAAGAGCACCCAACCCAAAGGTGGATGCTCTTTTATTGTACGATTGTTAGGATTACTCCTCGGTCTCAGTTGTAGTCTCCTCAACAGTCACGTTAGCGTCAGCCTCGGGAGTGAACTCCTCCATCTCCTCAGTAGCCTGGTCAACGATACCTGCCTGCTCCATAGCAGCCTTAACATCGTCCTCATTGACCTTGTCGCTCTCTGCTACCTCCTTACCCTTGCCAGCGAAAACAACTGAGAGGAGTGTGAAGATAACAACAGCGGCAATCATAGCCCATGTAAACTTCTCGAGGAAGTCAGAAGTCTGACGAACACCCATAGTCTGGTTTGCAGCACCGAAGTTAGCAGCCATGCCGCTCTTGGGGCTCTGAACCAACACTGCAAGTATCAAGAGGATACTTGCGATAACAATCATAATAATGCAAAAATTGAACATAGTCGTTATTTTATTTTAATTATTCTTCGTTATTTTCTATTCATCTTATCTTCAATTTCGTCGATAAGTCCCGCAAAGTAAATACTTTTTTCTGAATTTAGCAAACTTAATTTGCGATATATCGCTATTGCTTCGCTATATAACCCCTGATTTTTGTAAATTTCTGCCAAATCTTCGCTAATCATGTCGTCATCCTCCTCGATTTCCACCTTTGCGAGGTCATCTGCCGTGCCCTCTTCTGCCACAATGCGGTAGTCGCTGCGTTTGAGGAAACGGTCGATGAGGTCGTCGGTTGAGAGGTGTGTCAATCGCGAGGCGTCGATGCTACGTCTTTGGGCAAGTGCCGTGGGGTGTAATATCGCTATTAGGCGTGTTGCATCATCCTGTTTCTCGTCGCTCTCGTGGCGCGCAAGGAGCAGACGTGCTGCGCTCCACCAGGGGTAGCGCTCCACAACTGTTGCGATGTCACTTATGTTAATATGGTTATTTGCCATGTTTTGAAGCCCTAAATTACCAGTTGCCTGCAGCTGCCATGTAGATATCGTTTACGAGGTCCTCTACAATCTCCTCGATGAGCTGATCCTGAACATCGACCAAGAGCTGTGAGGCGTCATAGTCGGCATACGACGAGAAGGTCTTAGCGTTGAACGACGTAGTCTGATCCACGGCATTCTGGAAGTTTACCTTCACGGTTATAGTAAGGCGGTTCTGCAATGCGTAGTCGCCACTCGACACCGAAGCTGTTGTAGAGGTGTAGTTGGTAATCTCGCCCTCGAATGCGAAGTCGCCGCCCTCCTCAACCTGCTGTAGGCGTGTCTGGCGTGAGAACTTATCGCGCAAACCCTCGGTCAATACGTTACTCAACGTTGGCGCAACCATAGGTGCGTTGTTTGGAAAGTATGCCACCGAGAATGTCTTAGCCTCGGGTGGAATAGAACCTCCCGAAAGGTTATATGTAACCTTGTATCCGCAACTGCTTGTGAAACAGAGCGATATAGCTGTTATTGTTGCAATTACAAAAAGTGATATAAGTCGTTTCATAGCCTCTTAAAGCTTTGTGTCGTCGTCAATTCCTAACGCCTTCATGCGGCGGTATAGTGTGCGCTCCGAGATAAAGAGCTCGCGTGCAGCATCCTTGCGGCGGTAGCCATTCTTCTGCAACGCCTGGATAATCTGCTCACGCTGCACATCCTCCTTTGTAAGCTCGTGTGTGGGCTCCTCGTTTACCTCTGTCTCCACAACGTCGTAGTCGTAGCTTAGATCGCTGGTGGGGTGTGCGGGGAGTGCTGTGAGCATCATGTCGTCGTGGCGCTCTGCGTGTGTGCTGGGTGTTACATTTCCACGCATTGCCTCCATCATCATGCGCTTGAGGTCGTTGATATCGCTGCGCATGTCGAAGAGTATCTTGTATAGCAACTCGCGCTCGGAGTTCATGCTCTCATAGTTGCCGTTGTCGCTGCTATTGCCCATTGTGCGTACCGAATAACCCTCATTGGGAAGGTAGCGACCAAGTATCTCGGCGGTTATGTTGCGGCTCTGCTCGATAGCCGATATCTGCTCTGCCACGTTCTTAAGCTGGCGGATGTTACCACGCCAATGGTGACCCTCGAGCATGGCGCGTGCGCCCTCATCGAGAGTGATGGGCGGCATGTTGTACTGCAATGCCACGTCGCTTGCGAACTTGCGGAAGAGGAGGTATATGTCGCCGCTGCGCTCACGCAAGGGTGGTACAGTGATAGGCACGGTGTTGAGACGGTAGTATAAATCCTCGCGGAAGCGACCATCGGCAATGGCCTTGAGTAGGTCGTTGTTTGTCGCTGCCACCACGCGCACGTTCGTCTTGAGCACCCTTGTTGAGCCGACACGCATAAACTCGCCAGTCTGCAACACTCGCAATAGGCGCACCTGTGTTGAGATGGGTAGTTCGCCCACCTCATCGAGGAAGATAGTGCCACCATCTGCCTCCTCGAAGTAACCCTTGCGGCTCTCTATAGCACCTGTAAATGAGCCCTTTTCGTGACCGAATAACTCCGAGTCTATGGTGCCCTCGGGGATAGCGCCGCAGTTTACGGGGATGTATTTCTTATGCTTACGTGCCGAGTAGGCGTGTATAACCTGTGGGAAGAACTCCTTGCCCACGCCACTCTCTCCAGTCACCAATACCGAGAGGTCGGTGGGTGCCACGCGCATTGCCACCTCAAGCGCTGTGTTTAGCGCGGGGGTGTTGCCTATTATGCCGAAGCGTTGCTTTACCGTGAGTAGATCGTTTGCTGTCATCTGCATAGACTTTTTACTCGTTGATAATCTCTGTTGGTGTTGCAGTTATTGTAGTATTGGGGAGTGTGCCCTCCGCCATGTTTGCTATGTTAAGTGAGTCGATAAGCAGCGAGTCTACGAGTGTTGTGTCGCACTCTACGACTGCCTCGATGCTCTGCTGGGGTGGTGTCGTTACGCTCTTATTGTGTGGCCAGAGAATGTATGCAGTACCTCCGGCGATTACCAAAAGCAGTAACAATATTATCCATCCCTTTACTCCGCCATGCACCCTCTTGCCATGTCCCGACTCCTCGCGCTTTTTGTTCTTGTTGCTGTCGTACTTAAGACCACGAAGATAGGCATCGGGCTTGCCGAGTGTTAGTCCCTCCTCGGTGCTCTCCTGGCTGCGCTTTGCGGTTATCGTGCGTGTAGCCTGGGGCTTAGGTCGCGCCTCCTGCTTGGGAGGTATGCGCTTCTGTATTATCTCCACGGGGGGCTTTATGTTGCCTCCGAATACTCGCTTTAGGGGCTGAGGGGTGAAGGTTATTGTGTTGTTCACGTTTGCTGTGAACTCACCGAAGCCCTCAATTTTCACTGCTCCGTCAACGGTTATGGCGTGACGTATCTCGAACACGAAGCGATCTATGGCGCCATTTGCCTCGAGCTCGCGCATGCCATTTGCCATGAGCAACGAGCGCAACACGCCATCGTCGCCACGCATAAGGTCTGAGAAGATGATGCTTCCCGACGACTGCTTGACGATGAACGTTCCCAGCTTAGGTACACAGAGTCGTTTGTTGTACTTGAGATACTCTATGATTATGTTAGTTATAATCTCCACGCGTTACGTATAGTAAATAATCGCGCAAAGTTACGAAAAAATATTAATTACGGAATTGCAATATGCCAAAATAGTCGAAAATTATAGCATCTTTGACTATTCTTGCAGTCGAATGTGGTATTATATATGAGGGAAGTTGTTGATGGGAGTGTAGTTACCCTCATTGTCGTGAGCGTAGCAGTAGGTCACTATGCCGTTTGTTATTACCACATAGCGGCACTTCAAAATGGAGTTGTAGCGCACTACTTGCGCCAATACCTCGCCATCAATCTTTATGTTGGGCTCCTTGCACTCTACAACTATGTGGGGCTCGCCACTACTATCCACTGCCACGATGTCGGCGCGCTGTGCCATGCCGTTAATACACACGGGGTACTCCTCCACAATCTGCTGTGGTTGGAGGTTGCAGTTTGCCAGCATAAACTCCACAACGTGTCTGCGCACCCACTCTTCAGGTGTGAGCACAAGCCACTTGCCACGCACGCGGTCGAAGACCTCCGTGCGACCACACTCGCCACGTCGCGCGCGAAGGTGTATGGGCGGATAGTTTAGCTTGGGATACTCCATGTCTTTCGATGTTGTCGGGTGCTTATTTAGGCAAAAGTAAGCAAAAAAACGCGAATGTCCAAACCCAATTTGTGGTTGATGTGGTGGTGAGGTGTTTGTGTTGTCGAAAATTGTCCTATCTTTGCCTAAAATTTAATTTGAATTAGGACTATGAATATCAATATTGAGGAGCGCGTTGAGCGTGCTCGCAACTACTTCTGCGAGGGGTATAACTGCGCACAGGCTGTGGTGATGGCCTTCGATGATATTATGGATATGGATGTCGCTACGTTGGCACGTCTTGCAGCACCCTTTGGCGGTGGCATGGGACGTATGCGCGAGGTCTGTGGAACGGTTAGCGGTATGGCCATGGTGGCGGGTGCAATAGAGCCCTCGGTGGACCCAAAGAATATGTCGCAGCGCCAGGCTAACTATGCTCTGGTTCAGGCATTTGCCGAGAGCTTCCGTCGCGAGAATGGCGACATTGTTTGCCGCCGTTTATTGGGTTTGGAACCTATCGTCGAGCGCAGCGAAACGGCCATGCCTTCGGAGCGCACTGCTGAGTACTACAAGAAGCGCCCATGTGTGGAGTATGTGGCGTGTGCAGCACGCATCGTTGCGGAACATTTAGCGGCGAAATAGCGCGGCGAAAAGTTGAAAAGTGAAACAATGGGGGAGTGTTCTGGTATAAAAGCAGAATACTCCCTATATTTTCTTAATATAGTTGTACATTCGCAATAATTTTCATATCTTTGCGTAGTTTAGGCGTGTGCAAAAGCCTAATCTTAAAATGTGAAAAGATGTCAAAACAGAAAGTAAACTACTCAAGACTCTGTCTAAAAAATAACTCGCAGACGGTTCTCTCTGGTAAGGGGACGAATATCATTCCACCTCCCGAGCGTGAACCGATGTGGAAGGCCTATCTCGAAAAGTTTAAGGATCCCATCATCATAGTTCTTCTTGTCGCTTTCCTCTTGGCCGTGAGCCTCGCGCTCTACGAAATATTGGTTGAGGGCGGAAAGTGGTCACTCATGTTTGAACCTATGGGTGTGCTTGTGGCACTCTTGCTCGCTACGGGCGTAGGCTTCATCTTCGAGGTCAAGGCAAACAAGGAGTTCGAGATTCTGAATAAGGTCAAGGACTCGCGCCCAATTAAGGTGTTGCGTATCCCCGAGGGCGGCACACAACCCCGCTTGATGCAGATTGCTAAGCAGGATGTTGTCGTTGGTGATATTGTTCGCTTGGAGAGTGGTGATGAGATTCCCGCCGATGGTATCTTGCTCGACGGCAAGCAGTTGAGGGTTGATGAATCGAACTTCACGGGTGAGACCTACGCAAATAAATATGTCGACGAGGCCGACTTCGATAGGGATGCTACCTACCAGTCTAACTTCTTGTTGCGTGGCTCTACCATTATCGAGGGCAATGGCGTTATGCGTGTCGTTGCTACGGGCGTTAACACTGAGGAGGGTCGTGGTGTAGCCCTTGCAAGCGAGGGTAGCGACGTCAAGACTCCGCTCAACTTGCAGCTTGAGCAGCTCGGTAAGTGGATATCTAAGGCGAGCTTCGTCATCGCCATATTTATCATCGTGGGCCGCATGCTCTATTTCTGGCTCTCTGGTGGTTTTGGCGATGATTTCTCGTGGGTCGGCTTTATGGCTTTTGCTCTTAATTCGGTGATGATTGCCGTTACGCTTATCGTTGTTGCTGTGCCCGAGGGTCTACCTATGAGTATCACGGTGAGCTTGGCTCTCAGCATGCGCCGTATGCTTAAGGAGAACAGTCTTGTGCGTAAGCTACATGCCTGCGAGACTATGGGCGCTGCAACCGTTATCTGCACCGATAAGACGGGTACGCTTACCAAGAACCGCATGACCGTAATGGAGTTCGATGCGGGCGATGAGGCGCTCATGGATGACATATACTGCAATATCGCAACCAACTCAACCGCGGAGCTCACAACCGATGACGAGGGGCAGCTTACGGTTATCGGTAATCCTACCGAGGGTGCGCTGCTTATGTGGTTGAATAACAGAGGCGTGGAGTATGCTACCTACCGCGATGAGTATGCTGTTGTGGAGCAGGTCCCATTCTCATCAGAGATCAAGTCTATGAGTACGACCGTCAGTCGTGATGGCGTTGTTGTGCGATATGTTAAGGGTGCTCCCGAGATTGTTATGACTATGTGTGACCGCCTTGCTGGTGAGCGCACGTGCGAGGAGTATGAGGCGTTGCTCTTGTCGCACCAGCAGCGCGCTATGCGTACCCTTGGCTTTGCCATGCAGCGCATCGAGAATGGTGTTGCGGGTGAGGTTGTATTCCTCGGTATTGTGGGCATTGCTGACCCGATACGTGATGATGTTGCCGAGGCTATCGATACATGTATGAACTCTGCGGGTGTGCGTGTCATTATTGTTACGGGTGATACCCCAGGTACAGCCAAGGAGATTGGTCGCCAGATTGGCCTTATAACCTCGGATGAGGAGGGTCAGATTATCACAGGTCCTGAGTTTGCGGCGCTTTCGGATGAGGAGGCTCGCGAGTTGCTCAAGGGTCGCACATTGAAGATTATCTCACGTGCCCGTCCCGACGATAAGGCGCGCCTCGTTATGTTGTTGCAGTCAAATGGCGAGGTTGTGGCAGTTACGGG
>JAEZPN010000007.1 GCA_023413645.1 Bacteroidota bacterium | reverse complement strand
TCGTCGTTGATACCTGAGAACTCGATAGGCATGTTGTAGCCTGCGAACTCTGCCATCTTAGCACCATTAGCAATATGGTACTTTGTAAATGCTGTAGTTTTCATTGGTTTATAGGTTTTAGATTGTTATAGTTTTATTCTGCTGGTATGTTTTTGCTATTCCGTAGGTTGTGCGGCATGCATCTCAGATGCTTTGGTTGCGGCATCTGCAACTTTTGGGCGGGGTTTGAAGCCCACCTTTGGGCAGCGCGTAAACTCCTTTGTGCGGTCGAAGAGATAGCGGTAGGTGGTGTGCATCTTGTGCTTGCGTGCACAGATGTAGCGCTCCACCATGCGGTTCATCGTGGGGTTGAAGTCGCCAATCCATGCGAACTCCACCGAGCGATACTGGTTCTTCTTGGTGCGGATGTATCCGTCGAGCATAGCCTTCATCATGCCAGACTCCACGCCCTTGCCCTGAAACTCGGGGGTGATGCCGAAGACGATGCCAAAGATGCGGTCGCTCATCTTGCGTACCTTGAGGTCCCACATCATGCGCAACTTGTTTATGATGCCGAACTTGCCGTTATACTTGCCTATGATGCGGTTTAGGTCGGGCACCATGATAAAGAAACCGATGGGTTCATCATTGAAATATGCAAACCATATAAGGTTGCGGTCGATGATGGGGCGCATGGTGTCGGCCATCTGGCGAGCCTCCTCTGAGGTCATGGGTTGCACACCCGTAAAGAGTGCCCACGCCTTGTTATATATGGTGCGCACCTTCTCCACTGCCGAGTATAGATCCTCGTTGCCGATGGGGGCGAAGCGGTAGCCAGGTGTCGACATCAGACGTTTCACGCGGTCGTAGACAACCTCGTTTACGTCGTCATCAATCTTCCAAACGTAGGTGTTCTGGTTGAAGTAGTTCTGGAAGCCGTAGTTCTCGAACAACTCCTTGTAGTAGGGTGGGTGGTATGGGTTCTCAAACAGAGGCTGATGCTCATATCCCTCTACGAGCAATCCCCACCATGCGTCGCGCGAGCCGAAGTTCACGGGGCCATCCATCGCCTCCATGCCGCGCTCCTTGAGCCAGTCGCGTGCTGCATCGAAGAGTGTGTTGGCAAGTTCCTGGTCGTCGATAGCCTCGAAGAAACCACAACCGCCTGTGGGCTGCTCGTAGCCAAAGGCGTGTGTGCGGTCGTAGAATGCTGCGATGCGACCTACGCACTCGCCGTTTGCGTTGTGTGCCACCCAGCGGATAGCCTCGCCATCTTTGAAAAGTTTGTTTTTGGCGGGGTCGAATACAGCCTTTATCGAAGAGTCGAAGGGACATACCCAGTTGGGGTTGTCCTTGTATATCATTTTTGGGAGGTCCAAAAACTCGCGCTCGAGGCGCTTGTTAGTGGCCTTAACCTCCAAAAGTATATATTTCATATCTACCATAATGCCTGCGCTATGTAAGTATAATCACACAAAGATATACATTTTTTTTGGTTATGCTACTTTAGTAGCGAAAAAAAATAGGGTGTTTTGTGTCAGAAGGTGGACTTTATGGGTTCGATGAGTGCATCCAATCCCCATAGAACTTACCGAACCTGCAGAATCCGTGAGCTTATGGTCGTTGCATAGCCTCCCCACTTAAGCTATTTATCCCATTGAATACACATAATTATTTAACTAAAAACTAAATTTTATTGACAAAAAATATCATTGTGTTTATGAATATAAAAATTTTCTTATTGTTTCATTTTATTTTCAAAATTATTTTGTATCTTGCCACCGCAAAAAAGATGTGTACTTTATGTGTTGTAGTATGAGATTTGCATTGAGTGATGCGTACCAAGTACACTATATTATTAATTAAAGGATAAACGAGAATTAAACTATGAAAAAGAGTATTTTTACCATTGTAGGTGTCGTTATGGCAACTGCGAGTGTTATGGCTTCGACAATTACGGACAACGATCGTGCAATTAAGTATGATGAGCTTCCTGCCGATGCACGAACCTTCATCAAACATCACTATCCTAACGATACGCCAACCTACATGTGGGAGGACAAGGAGTGCAGCCACACTGAGTATAAGGTTGTTATGGCCAGTGGCGTGAAGCTTGAGTTTGACGATAGAGGTAGCTGGACGGAGATTGAGGCTCCCAATGCCATGGTCCCCGCGGATGTCGTGCCTAAGAAGATTGCAGATTATGTAGCTAAACACTATCCCGCAATGAAGATTGTGGAGCTCTCGAAGGAGCGCAACGAGTGGGATGTTAAGCTTAATAACGGCACAGAGTTGGAGTTTAACAACGAGTTCCACCTTATTGATGTCGATAACTAATGCTGGTTTATAATATAGGTTAATGAATTTTAAAACAGTGTGTCTATGAGAAAGTTAATGTTTGCAGCTTTTGCTGTGGTGGTAGCGTTGGGGCTCTATGCCTGCGACAACTACGATGCGCCAACATCGTTGCGTAACACCTTTAGCAAGCAGTATCCCACGGCTGTAGATGTGGAGTGGGAGAAGAAGCATGGTTATGCCGTTGCGGAGTTCACTATCCCGGGAGAGGGTGATTGCGAGGCGTGGTACACCAAGGGCGGCGAGTGGGTTATGACCTCGTACGATATCAAGTATAGCGACCTTCCACAGGCTGTGCGTTTGGCCTTCGAGACGGCGTATGGCGCACAGACCCCCGTGGATGATGTGGAGCGCTTGGAGCGTAATACGGGCGAGATTGTCTACTTCATCGAGGCTACGGTCGTAGTGAACGGCTTCTTGACCGATATATACCTCGACTACGCCCCCGATGGCACGCTTCTGCGTACCGCGGTAGATGTTGAGGACTACGACGGAATATACTATTATTTGCCTTAAAATCAGGTCTTAAACGATGCGAGAGGTTGTCCATTGGGGCAACCTCTTTTTGTTGTGATGTGAAATCTTCTCGTGGATGCGGTATATATATCGGTAAAAATGACTATCTTTGTTGTAAACTTCTAATGCCGATTTATATGTCGATACTTTATAATGTGATAATTGTCACAATATTTTGCCTTGCTCCTGCAGGTGTGTTGTGGTTGTGTCGCCGCTTCCCACTTCTCGATAAGATTGGTCCAGTGATGATTCTATATGCTCTGGGTATGCTCATCGGTAACCTGCCATTCTTAGATGGTTGGCTTACTGCCGATTGGTTGTCTGTTGATAATCTCGGCAATAAACAAACTGTTGCGAGTCCTGTAACAACCGCGATGATACCATTGGCTATACCTATGATGCTCTTTGGTTGTCGCTTCACGCGCAAAGATGCCAGCCTGCAGATTAGGACTGTTATAAGTGGTTTCTTGTCTGTCGCCATTGCCGTAGTCGTGGGCTATATCTTCTTTGGTAAGCACCTCACCCAGGGCGCTGAGATTGGTGGCATCATGTCGGGAATGTATACGGGCGGTATGGTTAATGCTGGAGCTATACAAGCGATATTTAGGGTTGAGGAGCATAGCTACGTAATGATGTGTACGTACGACATTGTTATCTCGTTCCTATACCTTGTATTCTTGGTGGCTGTGGGATATAAGATGTTCCGTTGGCTATATGGCGAGAAGGGTCAGAAAAAACTAACGGAGAGTGACCAAGCGGAGCTCGAGCGTCAGATTGCCGAGGCGAAGCGTAATCCCTACGAGGGCTTATGGAGCAAAGAGGGCATCGTGGAGCTATTGAAGATTGTCGGTTTCACGTTTGCTGCGGTGGGCATCTCGGCTGTTGTTGCTATGCCATTTGGCAAATGGTTCGAGGTGGTATTTATTCTCATGATCAGCACACTCGGTGTTGTCTTCTCGTTCCTTAAGCCAGTGCGTAAGTTGGAGCGCAGCTTCGATATAGGCATGTATCTAATCTATATTTTTAGTATCGCGATGGCCTCAATGGCAGATTTCTCGAAGCTCGAGCTTGCAGATGGCCTTAACCAGATACTCTTCCTTGTTGTTGCGGTGTTTGGCTCGCTGGTGCTGCATGCTATCTTCTGCCGCGTTATGCGTGTCGACGCTGATTCGATGACAGTGTCGTCGGTATCGTTTATAAATTCGCCACCCTTTGTGCCTATGATGGTCATGGTGCTTAAAAACCGCAAGTCGCTTATCGTGGGCCTCGGCGCTGGCATCGTGGGCTATGCCTTAGGTAACCACTTCGGTTTTCTTATGGCCAAGCTCCTCGAGACGCTGTAACATCCCATTATTGAGAAATAAAATACTATAATTATGAAACGACTATTTATGACCTTCGTGCTTGCTGCACTCTCGTTTGGCGTGGCATCGGCACAAACATCTTCAGACGAGCAGAACGATAAGAGCGTTGAGCCCTTTGCCGAGATTGATGTTATGCCTACATTCCAGGGTCAGAGTGTCGAACACTTCTGCTACTGGGTTATGACAAATGTTAAGTATCCCAAGAAGGCTTTGAAGCAGGGTGCTGAGGGTATGGTGCTTGTATCCTTCGTTATCTATCCCGACGGTAAGATGCGTGACTATGAGGTTGTGCAGTCTCCCGCTGAGGTGCTCTCAGATGCTGTTATTGATGTTCTCGAGAAGGCCAATAAACTTAAGGATGGCTGGAAACCTGGCGAGGTAGATGGCAAGCCCGTTAAGGTGTCGTTTACGATTCCAGTAAATTTTGCTTTTGCATCAGTAGTTGCGTAATGAGTCACTTTGAGTGATTTCATACAGCGCTGAAAGGGTTTCGTACAACCGAGCTGAAAATGCTTGGTTGTACGATTGTTTTTTGTCACCTTTGTCGTAGGAAAACAAACAAGTAAAATAAATATCTATGAAACGCCTAATTCTACTACTAACCCTGGCATTCGTGGCCACAACAAACATCTGCGCTGCGCAGAACCGTGAAACGAGAAAGGAGATCGACAGTGTTATCAATCTTATCCGTGAGGGACATGCCAAGGAGTGTGTTGCTACAGTCGACTCGCTTCTAAAACTATACCCACAAAACTCTGATTTGCTCTATATTCAGGCCTCGTACGAATACGTGTGGTGCGAGTATGAGGAGTCTATAGCAAACTACACAAAGGCAATCGAGAATTGCGATCGTAAGAGTAGATTCGACAAGGATATACTCTATTACGACCGAGGTAATACCTATATGGCGTTGCGTGAATATGACTTGGCCATCGCAGATTTCAGCGAGGCATTGCGTCATGTCAAGCGAAGCGAGAAGTGGGTGGGTACATATGCGCTCGATAAACGTGCCGAGTGCCATTTCAGACTTCAAGATTATGAGGCATCGGCGAAGGATTTGGTGATGATACTCAAGAAGTCGAAGGATATGGACTCTGTTGCATCTGCCGTGCGCAATCTCTGTGATGTTTGCATGGCGGCCGAGAAATATGATGCCGCAATTGAGGCTGCTATGGTGTTGCTCGAGTTGGACGCATACCACGACACGGCATTCGCGACGCTCATCGATGCAAATCTCATGCTAGAAGAGTATGATACGGCGATTGATATAGTGATTCTCTATGTCATAAACATGAGGGAGTATGGCATTTATGAGACGTTGACCGAGAGAATGGAGATGGTGCTTCTATACGATGTAGATTATGTGAAGCAGATTCTAAGCGACTACATTGCACAGGATGTGGAGCATGAGTACGCCTACGAGCATGCGCTAATATGTAATGCTGTAAAAGACTATGATACGTTGTTGCAGCTAATGCCCTATGTAATAGCAAACTATGGTGAGGAGAATGGCGTTGACGAGACCACAAGTGCCGAGGTTATGAGCGTTTGCTATGCCCTGGCGGGTAGATATGAGGAGGCTGTGGCTATCCTAACTGAGCTTATGGTGCCACTCGAGGGTGAGGACTATCTCTACAGTCTTCTATTCAAGCGCTGTGAATATTACTATAATGCTGGCGAGTATGAGAAGTCTATAGCCGATGCCGAGCGTCTCTTAGAGGCTGAGGGTGATAGTGGCTTCTTGTATAGCCATATTGGTCAGTGTTACGAGCATATGGGCGACATGGAGCGTGCTATGCAGTACTATAGCGATGGCGTTGCAGTGGACGATAGCTATCCCGCTATCTATCTAAAGCGTGGTGAGCACTATCTCAAGGCGGGAGACGTCGAGCGTGCTACAGCGGACTTTGAGCGCGTGTTGGAACTCGATACTGAAGTAGTTTTTGACTCCGTACGACAGTATGCTCTGCACCTCTTGGGGCGTGACGAGGAGGCTAAAGAGTGGATGGATGTTGTGCTCGAAGAGTTCAAATACTCCCCCGAGGCAAACTACGAGGCGGCTTGTCTATATGCGCTTATTGGAGATGTGGATATGTCGTTGGAGTATCTCTTCTACGCGCTTCAACTCGGCTACAGATCAAAGGCTAATATCGAGAACAATAGCGCTCTCGACCCAATTCGCGATACGGAGATATATGAAAGAATGATGAATGACTTTTTAAACTAATTGCTTGTGAAGAAGATACTTATTGCACTGGTTTATGTGGCGTTGGTGGCGTGTGGCGCGCAGATGAAGATGACGAAGAAGACCGCCACGCCCAAGATAGATCCTATCACATGGCCCATAGAACCAAAGTGTGAGATGGCAGTCAATCTGATATGTCTCGATAGGCTTGATGCGGAGATTATGGGCGATACTCGCAATGTAGACCCCATGCTTGCCGAGGTCTTCGCCCAAAATAGTGGCACGGAGACTGAGGATGTTGTGAACGGCATTCACGTGGTGTATGACGAGGCGGAGCAGGCGTGGCGTAAGTTTGTATGGCTTTGCAACGAGGGTCGCGAACTTGAGGCTGTGGAGTTCTACCGCGAGAATAGGATCTATGTCGATATCTCCATTGCTAGTAGCGACGTGCGCATGATGTTTCACGATGATGTGTTGGGATTTTTGGCATACGACAATCTCCCTAACGATGAGGCTGTAGCGCTGATGATCGACGCCTTTGAGTTCGACCGTGCAATGTTTCAGGCAAAGTTAAGTGGTGTTGTCGTAGATGAGGAGTATATGGATTATCCCTCTAAGATTGACCATGACGGTCGTATGTGCATTACCGAGGAGGAGCGTGACGAGATTGTGGCAGCCTACAACTATGCTGTAAGTGTGTTGATTCAGCTATATCGTATTAGCGATAGGGTAAGTGAAGCCTATGATCTGGTGCGTGAATGGGGCCATACCGTATATCGTGATAAATCGCGTAATATCCGAGAGGCGATGATATCACTCAAAGAGGCTGAATATCACATCAGCGAGATGCTCTATTTGGCAGACGATGTTGATAGTATCAGCGTAGAAAGCATAGACATTGGTCCATATCTTCTGCGTAAGGCTATGAGATATATCAATAGGGAGATGGAGGATAGAAATGATGGAGAATTAGAGACTAAATATGAGAACCTTAATGAGTTACATAACGAATTGATGGTTATATATAACGATTACTATGATATAGTTGAGTAGTAACGGAGTAGGGATGAAAAGTTAGGGGTTGTCCAGCTGGACAGCCCCTAATTTTATCGTATAATGTCGAGCAACTTTGTTATGTCGTCTATAATCCAATCTGCCTTGGCCTCTTCGAGTTCCTCGTGTGTGGCATTGCCATAATCGACACCTATGGCCCTAATTCCCGCGTTATGCGCCATGGCTACATCTACAGGCATATCGCCCACCATAATCGCCTCTGAGGGTTCTACGTTGAGCGCAGCGAGGGTTTTGAGCGCTGGCTCGGGGTGGGGCTTGTGGTACGTGACGCTGTCCGAGCCTACGGCATACTCAAAGTAGTGGTCTATGCCGTGGTGGCGCATAAAGAGCATAAGCGAGTCTGTAAGGCGCGATGTTGCGATTGTCATCCTATGTCCTCTCTTGTGCAGCTCTTCGAGCGTCTCCTTAACGCCAGGGAACAGGCTGGGCATAAGCTCCTTGCGGCGCTCGGCGAATATCTGACGGTAGGTATCTACGCAGTGGTCGATAGCAGCATCGTCAAGCGTGGGGTACATGCTCTTGAAACCGTCGCGTAGCGTGAGTCCTATCGTTGCGCCACACGTCTCCTCATCGCGCATATCGAGGTCGAGGCGCTCCATCGTAGCGCGAAAGGCTATGATGATGTTGCTGCGCGTGTCGCAGAGCGTACCGTCAAAGTCGAATATGATAACCTTAGTCTCCATAACTCGTTAGAATACAACGCGTAGGCCGAGCTGCATGTGCCAGCGTGAGCCGAGGTCGTTGATGGTGTAGTCGGCGCCGTTAAACTTATATACGGGGCGGTAGCCACCCTCCACCTCGCGAAGCTCCGTAACCGTTACGGGCGAGAGTGCCCAATTCGATACGCGGTGTGACATGCCCCATGAGCGGCAGATAAGGTTGCTGAGGTTTATAACATCGAGCGTGAGCTCTACGCGCTGCTCGCGGTTGCTCATTATGATGCCCTTCTTGAAGTAGAACGACTGCGCAATATGCAAATCGAGGCGGTGTACAAAGGGCAATGAGTGTGAGTTGCGCTCGGCAAACTTACCTCGGTGCGATTGAAGATATTTATCTGCCTTGATGTAGTCGTTAAATGCTGCTGCTGATGTGTCGTCAGCCCATAGCATAGTGTTCATCTCTGCCTCGGTAGGGATGTAAATCAGTGAGTTGCCACGATAGCTATCGCCATTTACATCTACCTTGCCCTTGGCGTATGTGAGTGAGTAGTGCTCGCCAGAGTAACCATTATAAAGCAACATTACATTGGTGCCGAAGAGGCCATATCGGTTGTTGTACGAGATTGTCGCTACAACCTTGTGGGGGAACTCGTAGAGCGAGTTGCTCAACTCAGGGGCGTTGCTATCCACGGCGTAGTTGCGACCCCAGTTAGAGGATGCCTGTGCCGATACGCCATCGTTTATGCTCTTCGACTGCGAGAAGGTGTATGCCGCTGCTACACGAACGCCAGCAAGAGCGTAGGCAAAATCGTACTCGGCGCGTGCTGTTACTGACCACGAGTAGCCCTTCTGCGTGTTGCTCAAGCGATATACCGCTGCGTAGTCCTTGGTTACGGCGTCGTAATATGTTGCTGATGAGTGACTTCCCTCGCCACCCACGAAGAGGCGCTTGCCATTATCCTCCGCCACGAGGTTCTCGACGAAGATGTTGTTTAGTCCCTTTGTGTAGTCGGCATCTAACGACAGCTTTAGACCGCTGTAGTTGTATGTTGCACCTGCAGCAACGCGGAAGACCTGGGGATAGCGGAAGTTGCTGTCCACAAGGTCGATAGAGGGGTTGCTTGCGATGCCCACACTCTCGGGATTGAGGTTAAATGCGGGTGTCTCCGCGGGGTTAGTAACGGTCACGCCTACAGAGCGAAGACCTGTGTTCTGATAGCAGTTCGAGAGCCATACAAAGGGTATGCGACCGGTGTAGATGCCTGCGCTACCATGTAGGTTCCATACTCCATCCTCGCTCCACCAGTCGATGCCCACGCGGGGAGAGATAAGTATCTGTGTGCGAGGAATATCGCCCGTCATTGTGCCGTGCTTTGCAAAGTAACCGCTGTTGAACTCCTCGTTGGCTACGGGGGTGTCGAACATCACGGGGATATCGGCACGCAAGCCGTATGTTAGCGTGAGGTCGCTCGTGATTTTATATTCATCCTGCACGTAGAGCGCAAACTGTCCCATGGTCATCGGAGGATTCTTCTCGCCACTTGCGAAGTATCCGTAGGCGTACTGCGTAGCGTTGTCTGCGAGGAAGTCGTCGAGCGATGCGTAGGTATAGGTACCGCGCGCATTTGCGAGGTATAGGTTATCAGCGCGATATACCTCATTCGAGGTGCCGAACGTAAGCATGTGCTTGCCGAGGTTGAGTGTCACATCATCGCCAAAGATGAAGACATCCTGCTTGAGCATATTGCAGCCCGAATAGGGACTAGTACCGATGGTTGCTGAACCGTTGCCCTTCTCGCCTAAGCCGTTGATAATCACTGCGGGCAGGCTCTCGGGTGTGAGGCGTCCATCTTCGAGGCGTGTGTAGCCGAGGCGTAGGGCATTCGAGCCCCAATCCTTCGATGTGTTAAGCTCCGCAACAACCGAGTGTGTGCGGTTGATATTGGTGTATTCCGAACCCGCGAAGTAGAAAGACTGTGCGGTGTTTGAGCCTGCGTCAGCATCGGCATAGAGCATGTTGTAGCGCAACGATAGGTGGTTGCTCTTGTTGATGTTCCAATCGAGGCGCGCAACAGCAGAGCCCGTGATCTCTAAAATCTTGTTCTCACCATAGCCACCGCCGTCGTAGCCCGTAAGCTCCTTGTATCGCTCCGAGATTTGGCGTGCCTCGTCGAGTGTGAGGGCAGATACACCACTACCAGGGTAGTTAGATGATGGGGTAAGTCCGCGGTTGAACTCGCCCGCCACGAAGAAGTGCAACTTATCCTTGACGATAGGGCCTCCGAGAGTTACGCCGTAGATGTTTGTAATCTGCTCAGAGAGCTTTGTGCGGTTTGCAACGTCCTTGCCAGGTGTTGTGCCCCAGAACGATTCGTTGTTGAAGTAGGTATATACCGAGCCGCTGAAATTGTTGTTGCCTGAGCGTGTTACAGCGTTGATGCTGCCGCCCGTAAAGCCACTCTCGCGCAGGTCTACGGTAGATGTCGAGATCTCAACCTCGCGGATGGCGTCGATGGGAATGGGGTTGGCGCTTGTGAGCGAGCCCGTCATGCCCGTAGTGCCGAGACCGTAGATGTCGGCAGAGGATGTGCCGTCGATGGTGAAGGCGTTGTAGCGTGTGCTCTGACCACCAAGCACGATGCCGCCAGCACCAGGGCTTACTGCCGAGGACATAAGCTTTGTGAGGTCGTATATCGAGCGGTCAACGGTGGGTATCTCAACAATCTCCAGCTCATTGAAATTCTCGGTGCGTGCATCGTGGTTGGTATGCACAACCCAAACCTCAGTAATGAGTTCAGTTTCCTCCTTGAGTTTTGCGTCGATATAGAGTGTCTCACCGACGTGCATCTCTGCGACGGTGTGTTGCTGGTTTTTGTAACCGAGATAGCTAATGTCGATAGAGTATGGTCCGCCTACGCGCATACCATTTATAGCGTAGTGACCATCGGCGTTTGTGCATACGCCGTAGAGTGAGCCAGAGGGCTCGTGTCGCGCAACTACTGCTGCGCCTGCGATGGGGTTGTTGTCGTTGTCTGTCACCACGCCACGCAATGATGAGGTAGTAACCTGAGCGCCCGCCACTGCCACGACAAAAAGCAGTGCGACCGTTAAAAGCAATCGCTTCATAGTTAAGGATTTAGGGAGACTATTTATGTCTCATGTTAGAGATTTAGGCTGCGCTCTTGTGGCGCAGAATCGAGTGCAAATATAATAAAAATTTTCTATTCGCAATAGTTCTGTTAATTTTTTCACACAAAAATTTAATATTGTTCTCGGAAGTGAAAAAATGTGCATATCACATAAATATTCCGAGGGGGTGTGGGGAGTGTTGTGTTCGTTTAAAAAATAGGTTGTTTTGTAGTGAGTTTTGGAAAAATATTGTCTTATTTGGATATGCAAAAAAGCTTTGTGTGTATAAAATAAATGCTATTTTCGTAGAAAAAAAGAGAGGATTTCTTTGCTAATTCAATAAATTGGGTTATCTTTGTGCATTAACTTTACGCATAGAGTGTGTTCGCTCGGTTCGCTTTGCGCCGAATGAGCAACAGAGAGGGGTATGCTTGAGGCGTAGGGGAAAGAAACAAACTTTAAAACTTTATACAAATTTTTTTTCATTAAAAACTAATGCTTATGGTTAAAAAAGTTGTACTATCAATGGTTGCAACTCTGCTCTTGGGCTGCTTCGGCGCATTTGCTCAAGGTCAGCGTGTTACCGGTACAGTGACCGATGAAACTGGTTCACCAGTTATCGGAGCGGCAGTTGTAGTCGAGGGTACTACCCGAGGCACATCAACTGATCTTGCCGGTTATTTTGAGATTGCGGCATCTGCTGATGCTAACCTGGTTGTTTCTTATTTGGGCTACCAGACTCAGACAGTTGCTGTTGCAGGTCGTACGGTTGTAGACGTAACACTCGTTCCTGACTCAGAGCAGATCGAGGAGGTTGTCGTACAGGCGTTCGGTACTGCAAAGAAGGAGGCCTTCACAGGTTCAGCTGCGACTATCAAGTCGGATGATATCGTGAAGACTCAGTCATCATCTGTTGCTAATGCCCTTTCAGGTAAGGTAGCAGGTCTTCAGACTTCACAGGGTTCAGGTTCACTTGGTTCAGAGCCTACTATCCGTATCCGCGGTATCGGTTCTATCAACGCAGGTAACGATCCTTTGTGGGTAGTTGATGGTGTGCCTTATGAGGGTGACCTTAACAACCTTAACATGGCTGATATCGAGACAATGACTGTCTTGAAGGATGCTGCATCTAACGCACTTTATGGTGCACGTGGTGCTAACGGTGTTATCATGGTTACTACAAAGCGCGCTAAGGTTGGTGATGCACGTGTTAACTTCGACGCTAAGTGGGGTGTTAACATGGCAGCTCGTCAGCTCTACGACTACACTCGTGATCCCGGTCAGTACTATGAGATGCACTACTCATCTTTGAAGCGTTACTATGAGAACGAGTTGAAGTATGACTCAGCAGCCGCTCATATCGCTGCTAACCAGGCAATGCTTTCAACTGGTGATGGTGGTCTTGGTTACAATGTTTACACTGTTCCTGCAGGTCAGACTCTTATCGGTTCAAACGGTAAGTTGAATCCTAACGCTACACTTGGTCGTAAGTTCTCTTACAATGGTCAGGAGTACACCGTTACACCTGATGATTGGTACGATGAGTTGTACGATCCTTCATTCCGTCAGGAGTACAACCTCTCAATTGCTGCTGCATCTGAGAAGTCTAACTTCTTCGCTTCATTCGGTTACTTGAACAACACAGGTATTACTGATGGTTCAAACATGTACCGTTACACTGCACGTTTGCGTGCTGACTACCAGGCAAAGAAGTGGTTGAAGGTTGGTGCTAACATGAGCTACACAAACTTCAACTGGAACGGTGCTTCATCTTCTAACGAGGGTGACGGTTCTACTGGTGACGTATTTGCTGCTGTAGGTGATATGGCTCCTATCTATCCCGTGTACATCCGCGATGGCGAGGGTAACATCATGTATGAGGATAACCGCGCTGGTCACGACTACTACGGTAAGGACTACGACAACAAGTGGCCTCTTTACGATACTGGTGACGGTTCTATCTGGGGTCTTACTCGTTTCTCTGGTTCACAGTCTAACCCCTTGCAGAACATCTGGTTGGATGAGGCTAACTCTGAGGGTAACGCCTTCTCTGTAAGCGGTTTCGCAGATTTCACTATCATCCCTGGTTTGGTTCTTACATTGAACGGTTCAGTAACTATCGACGAGACACGTTCTACATCTTTGAAGAACCCATACTATGGTCAGTTTGCAGCTAACAAGGGTGTTGTAAGCAAGTCACACGGCCGTACTTACAACCACAACTTGCAGCAGTTGTTGAACTACAATAAGTCATTCGGTGCAAACGAGGAGCACAACATCCAGGTTTTGCTCGGTCACGAGACTTATAACTTGCGTTCATACAGCTTGAGCGGTTTCAAGACTAACGTTTATTCTACAGACAACCTCGAGCTTAACGGTGCTATCGTTGATGGTAAGTCTTCAGCTTCATCATTCGGTGAGTACGTAAACGAGGGTTACTTCGTTCGTGGTATGTACGAGTATGATGGTCGCATCTTCGCATCAGCATCATATCGTCGTGACGCATCTTCACGCTTCCACCCTGATCACCGTTGGGGTAACTTCTGGTCAGTAGGTGCTGCATGGATCATCAACCGTGAGTCATGGTTCAATGTTCCTGAGTTCAACATGTTGAAGGTTAAGGCATCTTACGGTTCACAGGGTAACGACTCTATCGGTCAGTACATGTACACAGACCTCTACGCTGTTGAGAACGACGGTAACGATGGTATCTCTATCATGTTCGGTCAGAAGGGTAACGAGAAGATCACTTGGGAGACTAACTCTAACTTGAACGTCGGTGTTGAGTTCGGTTTGTGGAACGATCGTTTGTCTGGTAGCTTGGATTTCTTCTATCGTAAGACTACTGACATGTTGTTCGCAGTTCCCGTAGCTCCATCAATGGGTTACTCTTCATACTATGACAACATTGGTGATATGGCAAATACTGGTGTCGAGCTCGTATTGAACGGCGATATCATCCGTGCTAAGAACGTTGTATGGTCAGTTAACGCTAACCTTACATGGGTTAAGAATAAGGTATTGTCTTTGCCTGAGTCTCGTAAGGACCGCGTAGTTGATGGCCACGCAGGTTTCATCTCTGGTTCTACATTCCTTGCTGAGGGCCTTCCTTTGAACACTCTCTACATCCACGAGTATTTGGGCGTAGATTCTGAGACTGGTAAGTCAAAGTGGAATAAGCACCTCCTCGAGAAGGATGAGGATGGCAACATCACAAAGGATGAGTGGAAGGCTACTACAAACTACGGTGATATCAGCTCTGACCCCGATTCAAAGAAGCTTTACGATTCTACTTTGGCTGACGTATTTGGTGGTTTCGGCACATCATTGTATGCTTACGGTTTCGACCTCTCAATCGCATTTGACTACCAGCTCGGTGGTACAACTATCGATGGTTCATACGCTGGTTACATGAACAACTCAACAGCTTCGTCACTTGGTAAGAACTACCACCTCGACTTGTTGGACGCATGGACACCTGAGAACAAAGATAGCAACATTCCACGTTTCCAGTATGGTGATGAGTATGTAAGCGCTACATCAACTCGTTTCTTGATCAGCACTAACTACTTGAACATCTCTAACATCAACGTTGGTTATAACTTCCCAGCTAAGTGGTGGAAGGGTCACATCCAGAACTTGCGTGTTTACATGGCATGCGACAATGTATGGTACTGGTCAGCACGTAAGGGCTTCGATCCTCGTGGTACAGGTACAGGTCAGTACTCACCAATCCGTACAATCTCTGGTGGTGTAACCTTGACATTCTAATTTAAATAAGGTATAAGATTATGAAATTGACAAAGATATTGACAACTGCGATTGTTGCGCTTGGTGCAACTCTCGCGCTTAGTGGTTGTATCCGCGAGACTTATCCCAAAACCAGCACCATTACTCAGGAGCAGCTTATGGGTGGTCAGATGGATGTCGTTGCCACTAACTTGCTCAAGGGTATTCCACGTGGTATGCTTGCACCTTGCTACGGTGGTTGGGAGCACACAGACTTCGGTTTCCCCTCAGTAGGTGTTTATAACGATCAGGCTGCACAGCTTGTTGTTACTAACGGTTGGACTATGGGTAACGCTACTGGTTATAACCGTTTCATGATGGGTGCTTGGGGTAAAGGTTACGGCGCAACTGGTTGGATGCCTGTACACTTCTGGTACACATACTATCCTCAGATCAAGTCTTGTAACGATGTTATCACATTGACAGAGGGTAATGATGATTTGGCTTCATACTCAGCTATCGCTCGTACATATCGTGCAAGTTTCTACCTTGATCTTGCTCGTTTGTTTGAGTGTATGTATGTTGACAACGCAGACTACACAACTAAGCAGATGACAGTTGCAGGTCTTACAGTGCCTATCGTAAACGAGTTCACTGATGAGTCTGCAGCGAAGAGCAATCCTCGTGCTACTCGTGAGGAGATGTTCACATTCATTCTTAGCGACTTGGCATTTGCTGAGGAGGCATTCCAGTCACCTGACTACGCTCCTATCGCAAATACAGATCCTACTTTGGCTGTAGTTTACGGTCTCTACGCACGTGTATACCTCTGGTTGGGCGGTTTCGAGGATGGTTTGAACGGCTCACTTCCCGAGGGTAACGAGGCATACGCTTTGGCTGCTGAGTACGCTCGCAAGGCTATCGACGAGTTCGGTGGTGCTATCATGAGCGAGGCTGAGTGGACTAACGTTACAACAGGTTTCAATACTAAGGCATCTTCTTGGATGTGGACTCTATTCCACTCTACAGATACTGTTCCTGGTAACCTCCACCAGTTCCCTGCACACATGGCTCCTGAGGCTGCTTACGGCTACTGCCAGTTCACTAACCCTGGCGTTGGTTCTAAGGCTTATGAGCGTCTTGGTGATGGCGACTTCCGTAAGAAGCTTATCATTAGCCCCGACCACTTCACTATTGTGTACAATGAGGAGTTGGATCAGGATGTTTACGTAGCAGATGCAGCTAAGTCTGCTGAGGACTATGCAGCATTCGCACCTTACACTCAGATTACACTTGAGGAGTATATGGTAACTGCTCCATACTCATTCTTCAAGTTCCGTCCTGCACAGGGTAACCGTACTGACTACATGACTGCTGGTGCTATCGCTGTTCCTTTGATGCGTTGCGAGGAGATGTACTTCATCGAGATGGAGGCTATCGCACACACTCAGGGTCCTGATGCAGCTGCTATGATGCTTGGTTCATTCATGGGTAACCGTGACTCAAGCTATGCTATCAAGACTCAGGATATCGTAGACGAGATCATCTTCCAGAAGGGTATCGAGTTCTGGGGCGAGGGTCAGGTAATGTACGATATGAAGCGTTTGAACAAGGGCGTACAGTGTGCTTATCCTGGCACAAACTACGATCCTCAGCGTCGTTTCAACACAGATGGTCGTTTGCCTTTCTGGACTCCTCAGATTCCTCAGTCAGAGACTCAGGTTAACTTGGGCATCAAGGCGGAGGACAATAATCCTGATCCTACCGACGTAATTTCATACGTTAAGATGTAATTATTAGTAGGTGCTAAAAACGAAAAAAAAGAAAAGTATGAAAAAGTTTAAATTTATATATCTGCTTCTTGCTGTAGTAGGTGCGCTCACATTCGCATCTTGCGAGCACAAGTATGCAGATTGGACACCCGGTCCTCAGGATACAAATATGGGTGTTTACTTCCCCAGCACATCTGGTTTCGTTGTTGCTGCTACTGATACATCTGTAGATATCGCTGTAGCACGTAACAACGCAGATGAGGCAGCAAGTGTATCACTCCGTGCTCAGCAGCTCGACGCAGCTGGCAAGGAGGTTCAGTTGTTCACAATCCCTTCACAGGTAGAGTTCGCTGCTGGCGAGAAGGAATCTAAGTTGACTATCACTTTCGACGGTTCACAGCTTAACCTTGGTGAGAAGTATGCTCTTACTATCAAGCTTGATGAGAAGCAGGCTTCTAATTATGCTATTGCTGAGTATACTTATACTATCATGGTTCCCGAGCCTTGGATCTCTATGGGTGAGGGTATCTACTTCGATGAGGTACTTTGTATGATGTTCGCTGAGCCCGACGGTTTCCGTGGTCTTGGTGCTTACGTAGAGTTCGAGAAGCACGAGTTGGAGTCTAACCGTCTCCGTGCTAAGGATGTTTACACTCCTGCAACTCTCGGCGCTATGTGGGGTCTTGTTCCATCATGGATGACATTCATTAGCAATGACACTACTTACGTTGAGTTCGATGTTGCTGATCCTAACAACGTAATCGCTGGTGAGATTATCGAGTTGTCAGACGGTACTAATACTAAGAAGGCTTGCATGGTATCAATGAACGTAAACGTTGATGGTGCATACGATTTGGCTTTCATGGTATACGAGGACACTCCTATCCTTTTGCAGGATGGCATTATCAAGTTCCCTCAGGGTGCTGTTGAGCTCGCTGCTTTCGCTGGTGGTCAGTACCTCGGTTATTTCGACAACGCAGCTAACGCAAATGGTTTCATGCAGTTCTACTTGCCTGGCACAGAGTTCGTAAACTACGATATATCTGCATCTTACGATGGTATGTATGTATCTGCTGATGGTTCTACAGCTAAGGCTATCTTCAACTTCGCGCTTGGTGGTGATGTTGCTTCTTACAAGTTTGCTTTCGTAACAGGTGATGTATCTGCTGATCCTTCTGCAGTTGCTGAGGCTATCGTTGCTGGCAGCGAGGAGCTCGTTATCTTCGAGTCTGACGCTGAGACAAGAAAGTGGGAGGTTGAGCTTACTAAGGG
>JAEZPN010000108.1 GCA_023413645.1 Bacteroidota bacterium | reverse complement strand
TATCCCTACACACCAGGGTCGTGCTGCTGAGAACGTGTTGTTCTCTCACCTCGTAAAGGCTGGTGACATCATCCCCGGTAACTCACACTTCGACACTACTAAGGGTCACATCGAGTTCCGTAAGGCTGTAGCTTTGGACTGCACAATCGACGCAGCTAAGGATACTCAGCTCGAGATTCCTTTCAAGGGTGAGGTAGACTGCGCTAAGTTGGAGAAGGCTTTGGCTGAGAACGCTGAGAAGATTCCTTTCATCATCGTTACAGTTACAAACAACACAGCAGGTGGTCAGCCTGTATCTATGAAGAACCTTCGCGACGTACGTGCTATCGCTGACAAGTATGGCAAGCGCGTTGTATTCGACTCAGCTCGTTTCGTTGAGAACGCTTACTTCATCAAGACTCGTGAGGAGGGCTACGCAGATAAGACTATCAAGGAGATCTGCAAGGAGATGTTCTCTTACGCTGACGGTATGACAATGTCATCAAAGAAGGACGGTCTCGTAAACATGGGTGGTTTCATCGCTACTCGTCACGAGGACTGGTACGAGGGTGCTAAGCGTTTCTGTATCCCCTTCGAGGGCTTCTTGACATACGGTGGTATGAACGGTCGTGATATGGCAGCTTTGGCTGTAGGTCTCGACGAGAACACTGAGCTCGACACTATCGAGACTCGTATCAAGCAGGTTCAGTACCTCGCTGCTAAGCTCGACGAGTACGGCATTCCTTACCAGCGTCCTGTTGGTGGTCACGCTTTGTTCGTAGATGCTGACAAGGTTCTCTCTAACATCCCTAAGGAGGAGTTCCCCGCACAGACACTCGCTATCGAGCTCTACCTCGAGGCTGGTGTACGTGGTTGCGAGATCGGTTACATCCTTGCTGACCGTGATCCTGTAACTCGTGAGAACCGTTTCGGTGGTCTCGATCTTCTCCGTCTCTGCATCGCACGTCGTTCATACACTAACAACCACATGGACGTTATCGCTGCAGCGCTTAAGAACGTTTACGATCGTCGTCACGAGATCACTCGCGGTGTTAAGATCGTATGGGAGACTGAGTTGATGCGTCACTTTACTGTAAAGCTCGAAAGACTTTAATTCGGTATTTCTTGTGATAGCGGCGCGTTAGCGGCGCATCCCAAATAAAAAGCTCCCGAGGCTGTACGCCAAGTACTATCCTCGGGAGTTTTTATTTACGATACACCACTACCACACCACTCTGACAAGAAATAGTGCGTAGACTATATGTAGTCCACGCAGTAAACGATGATAGCCCTTGGTTGGTTTCTTTTGTGATATACCACATCTCACGACTTCTGACAACAAATTAGGAGGAGGGATATGGATAGGGAATGTAAGGAATTTAAAGAGTTTAGGGAGTTTAGGGGGGGGGAATTTGTCTCTAACTTCCTTAACTTCCTTAATTTCCTTAATTTCCTTTCTTGGAAGTTACTTCGCTACGCTTTTGATAAACCCTCCTTTTTGATGTTTTGACTCCCTATATGCTACCATATCGAGGCTGATTTTGAGTAAGTATTTTTACCTAATTTCAGCAGATAATGGTCGTTTTTTCGCCTGCGGAGCGAGTGCGAATAAAAAAAACGCTACCTTTGTGTGTTCCTATTTATAGGGGCGTGCGCGTGCGTTGCGTGCGTGCGCGCGGTGTGAAACAGGATTATGTTTAACTTAACACAAAGATAAAATGGTAGATATTTTTGATCGCTTATCGACCAATGCTGGTGGCCCTATTGGTCAGTACATGTCGGCTGTGCACGGCTATTTCGCATTCCCAAAGCTCGAGGGTGAGCTCGGTCCTCACATGATGTTCCGCGGTAAGCCCGTATTGAACTGGAGCTTGAACAACTACCTCGGTCTTGCCAACCACCCCGAGGTTCGCGAGGCTGATGCCCAGGGCGCTAAGGATTTCGGTATGGCATACCCTATGGGTGCGCGTATGATGTCTGGACAGACAAAGTATCACGAGCAGCTCGAGCGTGAGCTCGCGGAGTTCGTAGGCAAGGAGGATGCCTTCCTTCTCAACTACGGCTACCAGGGTATGATCTCTATTATCGACTGCTTGCTCACACCACGCGACGTTGTGGTATACGATAAGGAGTGCCACGCATGTATCATTGACGGCTTGCGCATGCACCCTGGTAAGCGCTTCGTATATGCTCACAACGACGAGGAGTCTTTGCGTTTGCAGCTTAAGCACGCTACGGAGCTTGCGGACAAGCAGAATGGCGGTGTGCTTGTAATCACCGAGGGTGTATTCGGCATGAAGGGAGACCTCGGCTTCTTGGACGTAATCGTGAAGTGCAAGAAGGAGTTTAGCTTCCGCCTCTTGGTGGACGATGCTCATGGCTTCGGTACTATGGGTACTCACGGCAAGGGTACAGGCGACCACTTCGGCGTTCAGGATGAGATTGACGTCTTGTTCAACACCTTTGCGAAGTCTATGGCGGGCATCGGAGCCTTCGTATGTGGCCCTCGCTGGTTGATTAACCTCTTCCGCTACAACATGCGCTCGCAGCTCTACGCAAAGTCGTTGCCTATGCCTATGGTTATCGGTGCGTTGAAGCGTCTCGACCTTATCCGCAAGCATCCCGAGTATCAGGAGAAGCTTTGGGAGATAACACGAGCACTGCAGAAGGGACTCACGGAGAATGGCTTCGACATTGGCGTAACGCAGTCGCCAGTGACACCTATATATATGAAGGGTGGCAACGAGGAGGGCACAAACCTCATCGTCGACCTTCGCGAGAACTACGGCTTGTTCTGCTCTATAGTTATCTACCCCGTGATACCCAAGGGCGAGATTATCCTCCGCGTGATTCCCACCGCGGCACACACAATGGAGGATGTAGAGTACACAATCAACACCTTCAAAGCGGTGCGTGCAAAGTTCGAGGCTGGCGAGTATATCAAGCCTATTCCTCAGATGGCCGACCCCGACTTTAAGGTGCGATAGTGGCCTTGTAATCAACACTCTACGTGAGTGTAAATATAGTTTTTTGACCGGTGCTGTGCTCCCTGAGAGGCAGCATCCGGTTTTTGTCGTTATAAATTAAAACCCTCTATGAAGGAGAAGACACGAGTATCTTTAGGTATTATGATGTGGGTTGGCGTGGCACTATGCTTCGCCGCTGCGGGCGTTCACGCCATTGTGAATGGTGTTGACAACAGCAGTGATATTGCTGAGGCGGAATTCCGCGTATCGCATGTCGAGCATGTAGCCCCTGATGAAGTGGCGCTCGATGCCCACAATCTTGCCTATATCGCGCCCAAGGTTGAGCACTATATCAGCATGGGTGCTACTGACGGCGCTGTCGTTGCCGTGGTGCGTGATGGTAAGATTGCCTACCTTGAGGCATTTGGCAATAGGGAGCGTGATGGCGAGGCTATGACAGTGGATACGCGCTTCGACCTCGCCTCGTTGACAAAGCCCGTGGCGGTGGCTACTGCGGTGATGCAACTCGTGGAGCGTGGCGACCTGCGCCTTGAGGAGAGGGTGAGTAGCATAATCCCTGAGTTCGAGGACTACACCGACCCCAAGACTGCGGAGGTGCACTACGCAACGATTGGAGACCTTATGTCTCACTCGTCGGGTCTGCGTCCCTATGTCGCACTCTCGCGATTGGCGGAGGATTATCCAGATAGTGAGTTTAATGAGTCTCTGCTTTTGGAGTATATTGCGCACTCGGAGCGCCTCGGAGCGCCAGGTACTGTCTGCAAATATAGTTGCTTGAATTACATATTGTTAGGCGAGATTGTAGAGCGCCGTACGGGTATGTCGCTCGATGAGTATGCCGAGCAAAATATTTTCGCGCCACTGCAGATGACAGCAACCTGCTTCACACCAGATGCGGAGTATGCCATGCTTACTGCGCCCACCTCGCCCGTAGGTGCCGATGTGGAACTTCGTGGTGTGGTTAACGACCCCTTGGCACGTGAACTTATGGCGGGTGTGTCAGGAAATGCGGGTCTCTTCTCTACGGCTGAGGACCTCGCGATATACGCTGCGATGTTGCTTAATGGTGGCGAGTGGAATGGCGTTAGAATATTGTCGCAGAGGGCTGTAGAAGTGTTGTTTACACCTGCGGAGTGTGAGAAGTCTACGCGCACAATGGCGTGGGAGCGCCTATCATCGAACTTCGAGGAATACGACCCTGAAGCAGAGAGCGCTATATATGTTCACACTGGTGCTACGGGCACGAGCATACACTTCGACTTGGAGCACAACATGGCGATTATAATCCTTACAAATCGCACGCATGTTGAGGGTGCGGCGAGCGATATAAGGGAGCTGCGACGAAGCATAGCGACAATAGTCGAGTACTCGGTAATGTAAAGAAAAGTAAGGGGATTGTCAAGCGACAATCCCCTTTATTATAACATAGTGTAGCCCTATGCCTCTGCAGCTATGCCGTAGCGGTTATCCTCTTTACTGCCCTTGCGTGCAAGTAGATAGATGAGGTAGAAGTTGGCCAAAGGAATGATACCCAGGAGCGTCCACCAACCGCTCTTGCCTATATCATGCAGACGGCGCACCGTAGCGCTGATGGTGGGGATAATGAGTATGGGTAGCATTACCCAGCCCACAACGACAAAGGCTGTGGCGATAAGCACAAATAGCCACCACATCCAATACTCCACGCGGTTGGCACGGCCACGACCCGAGAAATACTTCTTAAAGCACACCTTAACCGCCTCCTTGAATGTAGAGACGGGGCGCGAGCCATCCTTGAGCGTCATGCGCAACTCGCAGCCACAGCGTGAGCAGAGGCACGACGCATCCTTAGATGGTGCGCCGCACTCCTGACAATAGTATATGCCGCCGCCACTGGGACTGCCACAGTTGGGGCACTCCGAGACGTTGGATGGCATTGCGTAGCCACAACTTCTGCAATACATGCTTCAGTCGGTTATAGATTATAGACGCGCCTTAATTGCCTTAGACTCAGCCTCGTAGCCTGGCTTGTCCAAAAGCGCAAACATATTCTTCTTGTATGCCTCAACACCGGGCTGGTCGAAGGGGTTCACGCCGAGCATATAGCCGCTGATGCCGCAACCCTTCTCGAAGAAGTAGAGCAACTGACCGATAGTGCGCTCGTCGATGCGCTCAATCTCGATTGTGAGGTTGGGCACGCCACCGTCGATGTGTGCGATGCGTACGCCGAGCTCTGCCATCTTGTTAATCTCTGATAGGCGCTTGCCTGTGAGGAAGTTAAGACCGTCGAGGTTAGCCTCGTCGCTCTCCACCTTAACCTCATACTTAGAGTTCTTAACCGAGATGATAGTCTCGAAGAGTGTGCGCTCACCCTCCTGGATATACTGACCCATAGAGTGCAAATCGGCAGTGAGTGTTACGCTTGCGGGGAAGATACCCTTATTCTCCTTACCCTCGCTCTCGCCGTAGAGCTGCTTCCACCACTCGGCGATATACTGCAACTTAGGCTCGTACGAACCCAAAATCTCAATCTTCTTGCCCGCCTTGTAGAGCTCGTTACGCACGATAGCGTACTGTGCTGCGGGGTTCTCCTCGATAGGCATATTCTGTGCTGTGAGGCGCTCCATGTCGCGTGCACCCTCAACAAAAGCATCTACATCTACGCCCGCAACAGCCAATGGAAGAAGGCCTACGGGTGAGAGTACTGAGTAGCGACCACCCACGTTGTCCTCGATAACGAAAGTGGGGTAGCCCTCCTGTGTTGCGAGGGTCTTGAGTGCGCCACGTGCCTTATCAGTAATAGCCACGATGCGCTCAGCTGCCTCAGCCTTGCCATAACGCTTCTCAATCTCTGCCTTAACGAGGCGGAAGGCGATAGCGGGCTCAGTTGTAGTGCCAGACTTAGAGATTACGATAGCAGCGATAGAGTAGTCCTTAACTGCGTCCATAAGCTCGTAGGTGTAGTCCTCCGAGATGTTCTCACCAGCAAAGACAACAGTGGGGTTGTCGTGCTTCTTCTTCAACGACTCGAATGAGTTAGACATAGCCTCCAACACAGCCTTAGCACCGAGGTATGAACCGCCGATACCTATACATATAACCACCTCCGCGCGCTCGCGAAGTTTAGCTGCTACGGCCTTAATCTCTCGGAGGTGCTCGTCGCTGATTGAAGTGGGGAGGTTAACCCAGCCGAGGAAGTCGTTGCCGGCACCCTCGCCAGTGTGCAAAAGATCGTTGGCGCGCTTTGCTGCGGCCTGCATATCGTTGGTAATGGTTACGCCTGAATGCTTGGCATCAAAGTTAATCAGTTTCATAGTCGTAAAATATTGAGTTTATTAATATTAGTTATCGTAAAATCTGCGTCAATGACTGCATTGCATCGCGCGCTGAAGCGCCCTCGTAGAGCACCTCCCATACCTTGTCGGCAATAGGCATGTCGATATTGCGACGCATAGAGCTACGGCGGATACACTCGGCAGCGTAGTAGCCCTCGGCAACCATCGTCATCTCGTTGAGCGCGCTCTTTACGGAGCAGCCCTTACCAAGGAGTGTGCCGAGGCGACGGTTGCGGCTCAAAGGTGAGTAGCAAGTGACCAAAAGGTCGCCCATGTATGCTGCGGCGTTGATGTCGCGATTCTCGAGGGGTACTGCCTCGTCGATGAAGCGTTTCATCTCTGCTGAGCAGCCCGCAATAAGCACAGCGAGGAAGTTGTCACCATAGCGCAAACCTACGGCCATACCCACAGCTAAAGCGTAGATATTCTTCATGATAGCAGCAGCCTCAACGCCCAACACGTCGTTCGAAACAGAGCAGCGGAAGAAGTCGTTGGCAAGCACGTTGCGCACGCTCTCGGCGGTGTTTGTCGACTCCGAAGCCACGGTGAGATATGATAGCTGACACTGTCCTACCTCCTCGGCGTGTGAGGGACCTGTGACGACTGCGAGGTTCTCCATTGGAACGTCGTAGTAGCGGTTCATATGCTCTACGATTGTGAGGTAGTCGCCAGGGATGATGCCCTTAACTGCCGACACGACAATCTTATTTGCGAGGCTCTCGGTCAAAGGCTCGAGGAACTTCTTGAAGAATGCCGAAGGCATTGCGAGAATCACGATGTCGGCATTGCGCACAACAGCATTGATGTCGTTAGAGGGGGTAATAAACTCTTGGTCGATATAGCACCAAGGGAGGTATTTAGGGTTGCGACTGCGCATCTGGAGCGACTCACGAATCTCGTCGTTAAGCACGAGCCAATCCACGTGGTGGTGGTTTACGGTGAGTGTCTTTACGATGGCTGTTGCCCAGCTGCCGTAGCCGAGTACAGCACAACGGGGTGTATTGTTTATGTCCATAAGCAAAAAATTATAGACAAAATTAATAAAAAAAAGTTAAAACTCTTGCAAATTCTCCATTTCTTTTTCCTATCTTTGCAAGTGAGTTATGGGGGCTTATTCATAGAATAAGCATAACTCGCTCTTAGATAATTTGTTACGACAAGCGACCGAGGTGTCGAGTGTCGAAACTTTTTGTCTATAACCGGCGACAGATGACCTTTTTATGCTGTTGATGGTGACAAAAAACGAAAAATAATAAAACGATTAGATATGGGACTTTTTTCACTTACGCAGGAGCTAGCTATTGACCTCGGTACGGCCAATACGCTCATTATGCACAATGGCAAGGTCGTCGTTGACGAACCCTCTATTGTAGCGCTTAGCATCAAGACTGGCAACCTTATGGCGATCGGTAATAAGGCGCGCCTCATGGATGGTAAGACTCACTCTGATATTCGCACCATCCGCCCCTTGCGCGACGGTGTTATCGCAGACTTCGAGGCTACGGAGCTCATGCTTCGCGGTCTCATCAAGAAGGTGAGCGGTGCACGTGGTATGTTCGCACCATCGCTTCGTATGATGATCTGTATCCCTTCGGGCTCTACAAACGTTGAGATTCGTGCGGTGCGTGACTCTGCGCAGCACGCTGGCGGTCGAGAGATCTACCTCATCTTCGAACCTATGGCTGCAGCTCTCGGTGCAGGTCTCGATGTAGAGGCTCCAGAGGGTAACCTCATCATCGACATCGGTGGTGGTACTTCGGAGATTGCTTGTATCTCGTTGGGCGGTATCGTATGCTCAAAGAGTATCAACGTTGCGGGCGACGTCTTTACGAACGACATCCAGAACTATGTTCGCCAGCAGTACGAGATTCGTATCGGTGAGCGCACCGCCGAGAACATCAAGTGTGCTATCGGTGCTGCTGTTCCCGAGTTGGAGAACGAACCCGAGGACTTCGTGTTCACAGGTTCAAACATGCGTACCAACATGCCTCACGAGGTTAAGTTGAACTACAGTGAGATTGCATACGCTTTGGATAAGTCACTCGTAAAGCTCGACAACGCCCTAATGGAGGTGTTGGAGTCTATGCCACCTGAGCTCTACTCTGACGTTGTGAAGAATGGTATCTACCTCGCAGGTGGTGGTGCCCTTATCAAGGGTCTCGATCAGCGCTTGTCGAAGAAGTCGGGTCTCCCCGTACATATCGCTGACGATCCACTACGTGCCATTGCTCGCGGTACTTGCATCGCACTTAAGAATATTGGCAACTTCTCATTCCTCCTCGGTGGCGAGAAGTAGTAGCGATTTAGATATTCGAAATGAGATAATGGGGCAGCTTTGTGCTGTCGCAACAACTTCAAAAGAGAGGCTGTCGGCATGCGTGTTTGGCAGCCTTTTTCAAGCAAGATTATGCATCGACTTATAGAGTTCATAAAGCGCATATACATAGTGCTCCTCTTCCTCCTTATCGAGGGTGTGGCACTATGGTCGTATGCCACATCAACGCCCTACACCGAGTCAAAGATTTTGTCTCGCACCACGGCTGTAGGTAGCGCCATAAGTGGCACGGTAAACGACGTGCGCACATTCTTAGCGTTGCCCGACGCTAACGATAAACTGACAAAGCGTGTGGCATATCTCGAGGCGGAGCTTGAGCGTAGGGATATCGCCATTGCGGAGCTCACACCCAGCGAGTTCGAGGTGCCAATCATCGACAGCATCGACTCGCGGTTCTCTTACTATCCCGCAAATGTTATTTCGATGACGACAAACCGCAGTCGCAACTATATCGTTGTGAATAAGGGAAAGTTGGATGGCATCCGCGAAAATATGGGTGTCGTGACGCCCAGTAAGGAACTTGTGGGTTCGGTAGTGTCGTGTTCGGAGCACTACTCGGTGGTGCAGCCTCTCCTGAATACGGAGTTCAAGATTGGTGGTAAGCTCGCCGACATCGACTACTACTGCTCGGTATACTGGGAGGGCGTCTCTCGCTATAAGGTTACAGGCGTGGAGATTTCGCGATATGCTGAGCCAAAGAAGGGTATGGTCGTAAACGTTAGGTCGGAGCGTATGCCCGCGGATATTGTAATCGGCACCATTGAGCGCGCTGAGCTCAATGCCTCGAAGACGGCATATAGTGTCGATGTGACAATCGCGGCGGATATGCAGTGCTTGAGCAACCTGCTCATCGTTGCAAACCGCGACCAGATGGAGTTGGAGAGACTCGTTGAGAGTGCATCAAAGTAGTACAACGCTTTAAAGGTGTTTTAAGTAAATGTTTAAGAATCTATCATATCTCTGGATGGCGCTGGTTATCTTGCTCTTGCAGATATTTCTGCTCGACCAGCTCTCGATAGCCATGTGGTTGCGCCCCATGATATTCCCTCTTATAGTGATACTCCTACAGATGGAGTGGCGCACGGTATGGGTGTTGCTCATAAGTGCGCTTGTAGGTTTGATTATGGACCTCGCCCTCGGTGGCGCAGGTCTCTACACTGCTACGCTCGTGCCACTTGCCGTGATACGTCGCTGGATGCTCTACCTCACCACACGTCGTAGCATCGAGCAGGGTGACCAGACATCGGTGCTCTCGCGCCTAAATCGTGGTCAGCTCATGGCATACACGGTGATTATGCTTGCCATACACCACACGCTCTTCTTCGTAATGGAGACTTTGTCGTTGGCGCATCCTCTGCAACTCATTGCGACAATCATCTGTAGTACACTCCTTTCGACAGCCGTGGCATGGCCCATCCTTAGAATATTCACACTCAAAATCGTTGCTAAGTAATGTATAACAATGGCCGATTATACTACAACCTCCTTCGACTTGTTGTCATAGGTGTAGGTGTCGTGTTGCTTGCTCGTTTGGTGTGGATGCAGTTCAACTCCGAAGAGTACAAAGAGAAGGCGCGTGCTAATAGCATCGAGAAAGTGGTGGAGTTCCCCATGCGTGGCGAGGTGCTCGACCGCAATGGCGAGTATATCGTTAAGAGTCGCTCGTGCTACGACGTTATGATAGTCTACAACGACCTTCCCAAGGAGGGCTTCGACACTACGCGCCTAATCACGCTTCTAGACATCTCGCGTGAGAAGTTCGATAAACACCTTCGCACAGCACGTCGCAGTCCTCGTGCCTCGATACTCGTTGCGGGCTACTTGTCGCAAGACAATAAGTTGAGCCTCGACGAGATGAACATCCCCGGTATCACTACGCGCTACCGCACAGCCCGCGAGTACCCCCGCAAGGTGGGAGGCAACCTCTTGGGTTATGTCAGCGAGGTGACCGACGAACAGGTGAAGAAGATGTCGAACTACGTTGTTGGTGAGTATATCGGCTCTAATGGTTTGGAGTCGGCATATGAGGATCTATTGCGTGGCGAGAAGGGTGTTAAGTACTACACCATTGATGCGCACCGTGCTATCATAGGCCCCTATAATGAGGGTAAGGATGATGTGCAGCCTGAGCGTGGCTTACAGTTGGTATCTACTATCGATGTGCGCTTGCAGGAGTTTGCCGAGGAGTTGATGGAGGGTAAGATAGGCTCTGTCGTAGCCATCGAGCCATCGACGGGTGAGATCTTGATTATGGTGTCGTCACCATCCTACAACCCCGACCTTTTGGTAGGCCGCCAGCGTGGTAATAACTACATGGAGTTGCTTCACGATCAGCGTAACCCGCAGTTCAATCGCTCGGTGAAGGCTAAGTATCCTCCAGGCTCTACGTTCAAGCTTGTGCAGGGCCTTATCGCTATGCAGGAGGGTGTGCTCACGCCCGACATGCGCTATTCGTGCCATATGGGTTACAAATATGGTGGTCGTACGATGGGTTGTCACGACCACGCTTCGCCCCTCGACCTACGTGATGCTGTGGCGCAGTCGTGCAACGCCTACTTCTGTCAGGTGTTCAAGGATATGATTACAAACCCTAAGTATGGCAGCGTCAAGGAGGGTGTAAGCGTATGGAACGAGTATGTATATAGCTTCGGCTTTGGTCGTAAGCTCGGTACGGACCTCTATGGTGAGGGTGAGGGTAATGTCCCCACTCCCGAGGACTACGATAAGAAGTATAACGGCAGGTGGAACTATGGTTCGGTGCTATCGTGCTCTATTGGTCAGGGTGAGATGGGATGTACGCCACTGCAGATGGCAAACCTTGCTGCTATCGTCGCTAACCGTGGCTACTACTACACGCCCCACCTCGTAAAGAAGATCGAGGGCCGCGACTCTATCGACGCACGCTTCTATGAGCGCCACTATACCATGGTCGACTCAATACACTTCGTGCCCATTGTTGAGGGTATGTGGAGGGGCGTTAACGTCTCGGGTACGTCGCGTACGGCATACTTGCCGGGCTTGGATGTGTGTGGTAAGACGGGTACGGCAGAGAACTCTGGCCCCGACCACTCGACATTCCTCTCGTTTGCACCCAAGGATAATCCGCAGATTGCTATCTCGGTATATGTTGAGCATGGTGGCTTCGGTTCGGCAATTGCGGTGCCTATCGCCTCGCTTATCGAGGAGATGTACCTCACGGATACCATCCAGCGCCCACATCTTATAGAGAGGGTGAAAAATGCGAAACCTAACTATCGCATCTACGACGAGAGACAGCGTAAGTATGATGCAAAACGTAACAAGAAGTAAAGGAGTGGGCTAATGATTTCAGGATATAACATATCGTCAAGTCAGCGAAACAACTCGCTCTTTGGCAAGGTTGACAAGGTGGCACTGTCGCTGTATGTGGTAATCGTGCTACTCGGCCTCTTGTTCATCACCTCGGCATCGTACGACCCCGATACGGAGAACTTCTTCTCGTTTAGCCACAACTACATGAAGCAGGCTATATGGATTGGTATCTCCTCGGTTGTTGTTATCGTGGTGCTGTTGCTCGACCGTAGGTTTTTCCATATGTTCTCCATCCCGGCATATGTCGTCGGTGTGGGACTGCTTCTCGCCGCGCTATTTTTTGGTCGCGAGGTGAATGGTGCAAAGGCGTGGTTTGAGTTTGGAGGATTCAGAGTGCAGCCCGTGGAGTTTGCAAAGATTGCTACGGCGCTGATGATGGCGCGCGTGATGAGCGACTACTCGTTCAACATTAAGCGCCTCATAGACCTCGTGAAGGTGGCTGCCGTAATCTTGCTCCCTTTCTCTATCATCGTGCTGCAGAACGATACGGGCTCGGGCCTCGTGCTTGGTGCCTTTATCTTCGTGTTCTTCCGCGAGGGTTTGTCGAAGTATGTCTACTTCCCGGTGTTGTTCACCGCCTTCCTATTTATCGTGTCGCTCATCTTCGAGCCCGTGGTGATATTTACTGTACTTCTGGTGCTCTTCGCGCTGTATAGCGTTCTTAAGCATGGTGCCTTTATTGGTCACCTACGCTTCGTGCTCGCCATCTTCTTGGTGTCGATGCTCCTTGCGGTGTTTACGCCTTTAAGTGGCTATGCGGCATTGATGATTGCCTCGTCTATCGCTATCGTTGCGTTGCTTGTCTTCGTGTTTAAGACACATGCACTGAGCCTATTGTGGCCCATTGTGCTCTTTGTCTACGCCATGATATTCGTGCCTACGAGCGATTACTTATTCTCTAAGCTCGAGCCTCACCAGCAGAACCGCATACGTATCTTCGTGGGTATGGTTGATGATCCCCAGACTCTGGGCTACAACGTAAACCAGTCGGAGATTGCCATCGGCTCGGGAGGTATCTTCGGTAAGGGCTTCTTGGAGGGCACGCAGATACGTTACAACTTCGTGCCCGAGAAACATACGGACTTCATCTTCTGCGTCGTTGGCGAGGAGTGGGGATTGTTCGGTTGCTTCGTCGTAGTGGCGCTATACATAGCCCTCATCCTAAGACTTATGCGCATGGGTGAGCGCATCAAAGAGCCCTTCGGCAGAGTATACTGCTACTCCGTGGCGGCGATGTTGCTTCTGCACGTACTGGTAAATATAGGTATGACCATAGGCATTATGCCGGTGATGGGTATCCCGTTGCCGCTGATGAGTTATGGTGGCTCGTCACTCTTGGCATTCTCGCTGCTTATAATGATTGCCATACGCCTCGATGCTTCGACATCGGATGACGATATGAGTTTAAAGTATTGATTATGAATAACGAAAGATTGATATTTGTCACCAACGACGATAGCTACCTCTCTAAGGGTTTTCGTCACGCTGTGGAGCTCGCTTCACGTTTTGGTAGGGTTGTAGCCATCGCTCCCGACAGGGTGCAGAGTGGCATGAGCCAGGCTATTACAATAAATGCACCCCTCTTCTTGCGCCGTGTTGAGGAGCGTGAGGGTGTCGAGATATACGCCTTTTCGGGTACTCCCGTAGACTGCGCGAAGATTGCCTTCGACCACTTCTTCGAGGGTAAGAGGGTGGACCTCGTAATCTCGGGCATCAACCATGGCTCGAATGCCGCGGTGAACGTCATGTACTCGGGTACTATGGGTGCCGCTATCGAGGGTAGCTTCTATGGCGTCCCTTCGGTGGGTTTATCTGTTGACGACCATAGTGCCGATGCCGACTTCGAGGGTGCTGTGGAGTGTGGCGAGCGCATTATACGTGCTATCCTTGAGAACGAGATGTCGCTTCCTCGCCCCTTGTGCCTCAATGTCAATGTACCCCGCTGTGCTGCGTCGGAGATTCAGGGTATACGCCTATGTCGCCAGACACGTGGCTTCTGGAGAGAGGACTTCTACGCTCGCCAGGACCCACAGGGTAGGGACTACTTCTGGCTTACGGGAGCCTTCCAGAATGCTGAGCCCGAGGCGGAGGATACCGACGAGTGGGCATTGGCTCATAAGTACGTCAGCGTCGTACCCGTGCAGGTCGACATGACCGACTACCGCATGCTTAAGAGCCTCGACGGCGTGATAAAATAAAACGTAAGGTGCTCTATGACAGGCGTTGAGATACTCACGATAGTCTCGATAGTGATGCAGCTTGTGGCGATTGTCATGGCGCTGCTTCTTGTCAACCACACACGCTATAAGGCGTTGTGGATATGCTGTATCGTGGGCCTCGCCCTGCTCACGGTGGAGCGTGGCTTCGACCTCGGCATCTTCGAGGAGGATGCCATCTCGGATTTGGCCCTTGCATGGGTAGGTATCATACTATCGTTGAGCTACTCGTTGAGCGTCTTCTTTGGTAGGCTCCTTGTGCGCCATGTAGATAGGGTTACGCAGCAGCGCCGAGCCCTTGAGAATAGGCTTATGACAGCGGTGTTGCGCACCGAGGAGAAGCAGCGTGCAACATTCTCGCGCGAGCTACACGACGGCCTGGGCCCTCTGCTCTCGTCGGCTAAGATGTCGCTCTCGGCACTAAACCGCACGGAGCTCGACGACCGCAGTCGCGATATGCTTAAGAACACATCGGCAGTTATCGACGAGGCGATACGCTCCCTGCGCGAGATATCGAACAACCTCTCGCCACATGTGCTCAACAACTTCGGCCTTATACACGGCATAAGAAACTTCGTTGAGAGGGTGGGGGCTATGCACGACCGCGAGATTATACTGCGCACACGTCTTGTGGATGAGCGCTTTGATGCCAACATCGAGGTTATCCTCTACCGCGTGGTATGCGAGCTGGTGAATAACTCGCTCAAGCACTCTGAGTGCGAGCGCATAATAATAGATATAAACGTTGTCGGCAACAACATCGTTGTTGACTACCGCGACAACGGCAAGGGATTTAACCTCGCAGAGGTCGAGAATGTGGGCATGGGTCTCTCGAACATCAAGTCGCGCATATCCTCGCTTGGTGGTAAGATACGCTTTGACACTAAGCCCGGAAGTGGTATGCTCGCACATATCGAGGTGAGCACAACGGGCGAGATAGTGCAGCTCGCAGAAGACCTCTACGAACAAGTTTATGGTAAGAGATATGGCAGAAAAAAGAGTAAACATAGCGTTGGTCGATGACCACACCCTCTTCCGCTCAGGCCTACGCGGCCTGCTATCCATGCGTGAGGGATTCAATGTCGTAGCCGATGTGGGTAGTGGCGAGGAGTTCCTCGAGATGCTCCCCTCGTTGGAGCTTGATGTTGTCTTTATGGATATATCTATGCCCGGCATAAATGGCGTTGAGACAACACGTCGCGCACTCCAGCAGCGCCCAGACCTCCATGTCATAGCCCTCTCGATGTATGGCGACGACCACTTCTACAAGCTTATGCTTGAGTCTGGTGCTTCGGGCTTTCTCCTCAAAGACTCCGATATTGAGGAGGTGTACGCCTCTGTGGATGCAGTGTCTGAGGGCGATAGCTACTTCAGTGAGGCACTCCTTGGCTCCTTCACACGAAATATGAGCCGCCTTGCCCTTCCCGATGCTCCCTCCGAGGATTCACTCTCCGACCGCGAGGTAGAGATTCTCCTCGAGGTGTGCCGTGGCCTATCCAACCAGGAGATCGCCGACAAGCTCTTTATCTCTAAGCGCACTGTGGATAAGCACCGTGCCAATATCCTCGAGAAGACAGGTTGCAAAAATACGGCGAACTTGGTGGTCTATGCCATTAAAAACCACCTCGTCGAGATTTAGCGTGATAGCGGCGCGTTAGCGGCACATCCCTAAAAGTAAACCACTATGGGCTGTACTACCTTAATTTGTTGTGATAAGGCAGACATCTACTGCCGCTAACAAAATAAAATGCGAATAGGTAGTACGCCATAGTACAACCTATCCGCATTTTTTTTGCCGAGCGTTGTATCTGCAGCCTTCTGACAACAAATTGGGTAGTGGTGCTAATCAATGTTTACTCCCACACCACTCTGACGCTAAATCTGGGGGAGTGGTGCTAATGCCCCAATCCGCCGAGTCTCTCTTTGGCGTAGTATTTGCCCATGCGTAAGGCATGGAAAATAAAGGCATTATACGGGCGCACATAGCCCTAATATTCTGCAACCTCGTATGGGCGTGCGACTACCCATTCTATAACCTTATATTGGGCAAGTACATATCGCCACTCGCTATGGTTACCGCCTCGCTTATCGTGGCGGCGCTGTTGTCGTGGATACCTGTTATATGGGAGGGGCGCGAGCGCATAGCACGCAGCGACTGGGGTCTCATCCTCCTTGCAGCACTCCTTATGGGTGTCGTGCGCAAGGTGATGATGATGTTCGGCCTCTCGCGTACCTCACCCATCGACGGCTCCATTATCGCCACCATAGTACCACTCATAGTCCTTGTGGTATCTGTCTTGGCGCGTGTCGATAGGCTCACAACGCGCAAGGTCGCGGGCCTTATTATCGGATGTGCGGGTGCTGTGGCGGTGGTTATTACGAGCGATAGCCCCGCGCATGAGAAGTCGGAGATGTGGGGCAACGTGATGATGATAACGAGTGGATGTGTCACAGCCCTATATATGGTATTCTTCAAGCCTGTGGTCTCGAAATACCGCGTTACGACGGTGCTCCGCGCGATATATACCATCTCTGCGGTGGTGATGCTACCCATAGGCATCGACTCGGTCATCGAGAGTGACTTCTCGGATATGAACGCGAAGCTATGGGCAGCTGCGGCCTTTGTCCTTATCGTGCCTACGTACCTGCCTAACCTGCTACTCAACTACTCGTTGCGCTACCTCAAGCCCACGATGTCGAGTACCTATACATATATACAGCCCGTTCTTGCTGTGGCGCTGTCGGTGGCCATGGGTCTCGACCGCCTGCATGCCGATACGGTGCTCTTCGCGCTGCTGCTCTTTGTTGGCGTAGGTTTAGTTATTAGGTCGTACAGCAAAGGAGCAACCAGCAAAAATTAGGGAAGCAATGCGCTTCCCTATTTCTCTAATTGTGTCGTGCCACGACTGTTGTTTTGCAGAGCGTATCGCCCTCATCATCGAAGACTTCGACAATGAAGTTGAGGTTTTCCCTGTCGAGGTAGCCCCACTCGGGTGCAAAGGTAAACTCAAAGGGCATAGTCTCGCCAGAGAGTGTTAGGTGGTGGTCGTTATGCACGATAAAGTTGTCGTGCATAACTCTAATGTAACAGTCGCCTCTGAAGCCCCCGATATTTCCACTACAAAGGTATGTGTGGGTGTCAAACTCGTCGCCGCTGGTGTTGTTGGATGTAGGTGTCTCCTTGATACACTCGATGGTGATATCCGAGAGTTTAGCCCTCTTTGTACCCATCTCAACATCGACATCGCAGGCCACAAATGCCAGTGCCACAAGGGCGAAAATCAGCTTTTTCATAGGTTAAAAGTTTTATGTTTTATGCTACAAATTTACCCCCCCCACCAATTTTCCAAGTTATTAGGTAATAAATTGATAGTCAGGAGAGTAAATTTGTGCATATTGCATCTATATGCAGTGGTGCTTATGGTTATTCTTACACTGCTACTCGAAATTGTTGAGCTTTGAGGTCTTGATGGTTGCCTTACCCATGTTTGCAACTGTTACATCATCCGCAATGCCGTGGAACTCGATGATACCCTCACCAGTGCTCACTATCTCCAACTTTTGGCAGTCAACATTAAGGAGCGAGTTCTCTATGCCCGCTGAATTTTGTAGGACTGATTTTGCCGTTGTAGCACCCCTCATATAGAGGTAGCCTGTGTTCAATGTAAATAGCTGCTCGGTATTGAGGTTGTCCACCTTCAAGGTCATAGTACCCGTATTGTATATCTCCATACTTGACTTTGCTGTAATATCGGTAGAAATGATGCCCATAGTCAAAGTGTTGGTGATAAGTAGTTTATCTGCGCACTTCCCACTCTCAAAGTAGAGCTGCATATCCGAGGTGTTGGTAATGCTTCGCAGGCTCTCAGAGGGGATTGTGACCTTGATATGGCAGTTCTGGTTGAGTGTTGACATAACCTTGTTTGGGGCATCATTATCGCAAGCGATGGCGAGAGACTCGTCTCTGAAATCAAATTTTAGATAGGGGAATACGCTTGCTGGTGCTGCAATGCTAATAATGTCGCTATCCTCGGCAGTAACTATAACCGTGGTAGGTAGGGTAGAGATAAGCTCTTTAAGCTCCGAGTGGCGTAGCTCCGTTTCTGTATATTCGATGGTGCTTTTATCTTCATCGCTTATGATTACCACCTTCTGTGCCTGTGCAGTAGCCATAAAGCAGACTGCTGACAAGACCATAAAAAATATCTTCTTCATAACTTTATACTCTTAAAACTTGTTGCTTACTCCTCTTTGTATATAATTTGCTCATAAACCGTAACCAAAGAGCCGTTGGTATCGAGACGGTAGATGCGTTTGGGGTTTGACCACACGGCGGTTACGAGGTATATTTTGCCGTTTGCCTCCTCCTCCCATACATCGGCTGTGTCGCGCTCTGCTTTGAAGGCCTCGATAAACTCCTTGGCCAAGGCCTTGTCGTCTATCACCGTAAGCTCCGTTACGCGCTTTATAATTTCACCAGTCTCGCGGTCACGTTTAACTGCTACGCGCAGCCCCTGACCATACTTGTTGCTCTGCATGTCGCGCTTTAGGAGTGCCTCTATCCTCTCCTGTGCGCTGCACTCTGCGGCGGCTGCCACAAGGAGTGCAACAATAAAAATTAATCGTTTCATCTTGTCAATCGTTTTATTTACAGCGCTGTATTGTTACTAAAAATTGGTATCAGCCCATGCTATAAGCTCGTTCGCCTCAAGCTCTATGGCCTTGGCGCGAGCAAATAGATCCTCAATGTCATCCTCGATAACCTCTATGTCGTCGTAGCGTACGCCCGCCTCGACAATATAGCTGCCCTCATATATATTATAGGTGCGCATCTGAGGTTCAGTGTTGCCGTTGGGTAGTAGAACAACCACTATGGCGGCACAAGCTGCTGCTGTCGCTGCCGCTATCCACCATTTGCGACGTAATGTTATGCGTGGCTTGAGCTCTTCGGGTGCCTTCTGCTCCTCGGGCATGCCTGCGGCATACCATGCGAACATCGCCTTAAGGTCGCTCCACTTGTCGGGCACATCTGCCGTAGCGAACCACTCGTACAGCTCGCGCTCCTCGGTGTTGGTCGTGCGACCCTCGAGGAACTTATCTACGAGACTCTCTATGTAGTGTAGCTTATCCATCTTTGCGGTTTTTGAATTGTTCTAATATTGCTCGGCGTGCTCGGCTGAGGTTCTGGTATATGGCATCGTGGCTCATCTTCACGAGGTCGGCTATCTCCTCGACCTCCATGCCCTCGATGTGTTTCATGCGTAGTATCATCTGCTGCTTGCTCGGCAGGGTGTCTATCGCCCGAAGCAGCTCGGTATATCGCTCCAGCGATGGTGGCTCATCGGAGGCTGTTATTCGCTCATCGAGTGTCGTTGCGGGGTGGCGCTTCTCGTTGCGTAGGGTGTTTAGTGCCAGGCGCTTAACCACCACCGTGGCGAGAGCCTCAATGCTGCGGTAGTCGTCGAGCTTGTCGCGCATGGCGTAGAGCTTGAGTAGTGCCTCCTGCACGACATCCTCGGCATCGGCCACGGCACCAAGGTATTGGTGTGCTATGGCGAGGAGCTTTGTGCGACTGCGCTCAACGAATATTTCGAACTCTCGGTTAGTCATTTTGTTTTCGGCTTTCTACGCTTATGACACCAAAGTTCGCAATTTCTGACATAACACGAAAATAAAAAGTGAGTTTTTTTGGGGGGATAAGGAATTTAGGGAGATTAGGGAGTTTAGGGTGTTTAAGGAATTTAAGGGGTTTAAGGAGTTTAGAGAGTTAGTAGGTTGTTTATATCACTAACTTCCTTAATTTCCCTAATTTCCCTAAACACCCTAACTACCCTATGCGTTACCGTGATTAGCTCTCTAACCTCAATTTGTTGTCAGAGTGGTGTGGTAGTGGTACATCACAAAAGAA
>JAEZPN010000073.1 GCA_023413645.1 Bacteroidota bacterium | reverse complement strand
ACTCTGCCCAGCGCTCATTAACAAGGGCAATGGTCTCGGGTGACGATGTCACAACATTGGGGAAGCGCTTGGGGTTGTTGCCATAGCCTGGACGCTTCGAGCGCGCATCTATAATCATTGTGCCACGCGATATGCTTATGTCACGCTTGGGGTCGCAGTTTGCTGCGGCGATCCACAATAGGTCGCTCGATGTCATAAATCCCGCTGCGCCATAGTCGAACACGACGACATACTTTGCATCGTGCCAGCCATTTGTGTCGAGATACTCATCCACATCGACCCTCTCACGCCACTCTCGCTCTGCAAACAACACAAGAAGTCCCAACTCCTCCAAGTGCTCGGTGTTGAATAGGGCGATGCCACCCGCGGGCTTCATTGTCGAGGGTGTTGTGGGCTTTGTCTCCGTACGGCTGAGGTCCACGTTTGTAAGGTCTATTGCCAACTTCGAACCGTAGCCCATGGTGGGTGTTGTGTGGTCGAGAACGTCGAGGATGCCCTCAGAGAATATAAGGTCGCGTTCAAAGTCTATGCTACGCAGACGCTTGAATACCTCCTCTTTAGAGCGTATGTTACACTCCTCGGGTGCTATAACCATATACTTGTTAAACATCATCTGTCCCGCACCCCATAGTCCCTGTGCCACCTTCGATGGCTGACCCTCGTAGCGCTTGGCGATAGATACGAGTGCGAGGTTGTGTGCCGTACCCTCCATAGGCATATAGAGGTCGCGCACCTCGGGCTGCATAACAAGACGAATGGGTGCGAGGAATATACGCTCCGTAGCCTTTGCGATGTAGGCATCCTCCATGGGTGGAACACCTACTATAGTGGCGGGGTAGATAGCATCACGTCGCGATGTGATAGCCTCGATGTGGAAACGTGGGTATAGGTCTGTGAGCGAGTAGAAACCTGTGTGGTCGCCAAAGGGTCCCTCTACGGTTAGCGGCTCAGTGGGGTCTACATAGCCCTCGAGCACGAAGTCGCAGTCTGCGGGTACCCAGATGTCGTTTGTTAAGCACTTGACCATCTTGGCGGGCTTTTGGCGGAGCATGCCTGCGAGCAACATCTCGTCCATGTTGTCGGGCATGGGGGCCGTTGCCGAGTAGGTATATACGGGGTCACCACCTATAACCACACTCACGGGCATACGCTTTCCGAGACGCTTGTAGCCGTCGTAGTGGCGTGCTCCGGTCTTATGGCGATGCCAGTGCATGCCCGTTGTGCACTTGTCGAATATCTGCATGCGGTACATGCCCATATTGGGTGTGCCAGTCTCGGGGTCCTTGGTGCATACCATAGGGAAGGTGACAAATGGTCCACCATCCGAGGGCCACGATGTAAGGATTGGGAGTTTTGCCAGGTCTACATTCTCGCCGCGCCATACCACCTCCTGACACTCGCCACGCGAGTTGCTCTTGCGTGGAAACCACTTAGCCACATCGTTCAGAAGTGGTAGCATGCGTAACTTATCCATGAGCGTATTCTTGGGTGTCATCACACCCTTCAATAGCTCATCTATACGCTTTGAAATGTCACTCAAATCCTCGACGCCGAGAGCCATCGCCATACGCTTGTCCGAACCCATCATGTTCATAAGCACAGGGTACTCCGTGCCCGTATTCTCGAAGAGGAGTGCCTTGCCGCCACCCTCACTCTTCGATATGCGGTCTGTGATTTCGGTAATCTCGAAGCGTGTGTCCACCTTTGTTGTTATGCGCTGGAGCTCACCCGCCGCTTCGAGTTTTGCGATATACTCTCGTAGTCTCATAGAGTTTAGTTTTAGTGTGAGGAGTGTTATTTAAGTGCGAGGCGCAATACCTCGTCGTTGTTGTTTACGAAGTGGAAGGTGAGACCCTCGAGGTACTCAACCTTAATCTCCTCGATATCCTTGCGGTTCTCCTCCGAGAGGATGAGCTCCTTGATGCCTGCGCGCTTTGCTGCGAGAATCTTCTCGCGGATGCCACCTACGGCTGTCACACGACCACGGAGTGTTGTCTCGCCAGTCATAGCGATACGCTCCTTAACCTCGCGACCAGTATATGTCGAGGCGATAGATGTCACCATTGTAATACCCGCCGAGGGGCCATCCTTGGGCACTGCGCCCTCAGGAACGTGGATGTTGAGGTCCCACTCCTCGAACATCTTCTTGTCGATGCCGAGCTCTGCGTGGTGCGCCATAACCCACTCGTAGGCGATAGTTGCCGACTCCTTCATTACGTCGCCAAGGTTACCCGTGAGGTTAATCTTACCCTTGCCAGGCGTTAGTATAGACTCGATGTAGAGGATGTCGCCACCCACCTCTGTCCATGCAAGACCTGTCACTACGCCACGCATGCCAGCGATGTCGTAGCGGTCGTTGCGGAACTTAGGCTTGCCGAGCATCGCCTCAATCTGCTCCTTACCCACGGTTGCTGTGTACTCCTCCTCGAAGGCTACAGCCTTAGCGCGGTTACGTGCCATCTTCGCCACCATCTTGTCGAGGGTACGCACGCCCGACTCACGAGTGTAGTCCTCGATAACCTGTACGATAGCCTCGTCGGTGATGTTGAACTGCTCATCGGTGATGCCGTGTGCCTCGCGCTGCTTGCGAATGAGGTGCTCGCGAGCAATCTGCACCTTATCCTCGAGGATGTAACCGGGGATGTTAATCATCTCCATACGGTCACGTAGTGCCGATGAGATGTTGTTTACGTTGTTTGCCGTAGCGATAAAGAGCACCTTCGAGAGGTCATACTCCGTATCGAGGTAGTTATCGTGGAATGTTGTGTTCTGCTCGGGGTCGAGTACCTCCAAAAGGGCACTCGAGGGGTCGCCATGGTTCGAGCGCGACACCTTGTCAACCTCATCGAGGATGATTACGGGGTTCGACGCGCCACAACGCTTGATGGTCTCGATGATACGACCAGGCATAGCACCGATGTATGTGCGGCGGTGACCACGAATCTCAGACTCGTCGTGCAAGCCACCGAGCGAGATGCGACCAAACTTACGACCCAAAGCCTCGGCTACAGACTTACCGAGTGACGTCTTACCAACTCCTGGAGGGCCATAGAGGCAGAGGATGGGGGACTTGAGGTCGCCCTTGAGCTTGATTACTGCGAGGTGCTCCAACAAGCGCTCCTTGACCTCATCAAGACCGAAGTGGTCCTTATCCAACTGCTCACGTACCGCCTTAAGGTCGAGGCGATCCTCTGTCACCTCATCCCATGGTAGGTCGAGCATGAGTTGCAAATAGTTCAACTGCACTGAGTACTCGGCGATAGAGGGGTTCAAGCGCTCGAGCTTCGCTACCTCCTTGTTAAAGAGCGTTGCTGTAGCCTCTGACCACTTCTTTTTCTTTGCCTCCTCGCGCAAACGCTCGATGTCGGCATCTACGCTGTCGCCCAACTCCTCCTGAATAACACGCACCTGCTGCTGGAGGTAGTAGTCGCGCTGCTGCTTGTCTATATCCTGCTTTACGCGGTTCTGAATGTCGTTCTTTATCTCTGCGAGCTGCTGCTCACGCACCAAAATCTCGAGCAGACGGCGTGCACGTGCCAAGAGACCTGGGGCCTCGAGTAGGTGCTGACGGTCGTCATCCGTGAGGTCCATATTTGTGCAGATGAAGTTAATCATCGCACGGCTCGAGTCGAGGTTCTTGATTGCGAATGCCGCCTCTTTGGGCATTGCCGATGAGATGTCTATAATGTTGAGCGTAACCTCCTTGATAGACTCCACAAGGGCTGTGAACTCCACATTCTTGGGGTCGGGAGTAGAGTCCTGAATAGGTGTTACGTTAGCCTTGAAGTAGGGCTGTGTCATGGTGTACTCACCCACCTCAATCTTGTCGAGGCCAGCGAGGATGACTGTGAGGTTGCCATTGGGCATATCGAGAATTTTGAGGATGCGTGCCGACGTACCAATCTTGTGCATATCGTCGGGCTGTGGTTCCTCAATCTCGCTATCTACCTGTAATACGGCGCCGAGTATGCCACCCTCAGCATCTACGGCACGTACAAGTGCGATAGACTTTGGGCGACCAACGGTGATGGGTGTTACCGAGCCAGGGAAGATTACTGAACTGCGGAGTGTGAGGATGGGCAAGACCTCGGGGATCTTGACATCCTCGATAGTGTCGTCACCACCCGAAATGATGGGGATGACCTGATGTTTGCCATCGAAGAGCTCGGGTGTTAGGCCCAACTCGTCAAATTCGTTCTTCTTGTTCTTCATATTTAGTTCTAATTTTCAATTCTTTATCTTGCTATCACCATGCCATTGAGGCATTGCGAAGTGTCGTCGCACAATATAACGCAACAAAAGTAGAATTTATTTCGTAGAAATAATGGCATTTGGTAGTAATGTTTGTAACAATTTATTGACAATATGCCATAAACAAAACGAGGTCACAAATTGTAACCTCGTCGTTTGTTAGTTTTTAAACCCACTAAATGTGCTTGTCTCCAGTTGCGAAGCGCACCTCCTCAATGTAACTCTTGATGTTCTGCTCGGCGCTCATGGGGCATATGAGAAGCGCATCTTCCGTATCCACGACGATATAGTCCTTGAGACCATTTACCACAGCCACCTTCTCTTTGGGTAGTGAGATAAGCGTGTTGCGAGTGTTGTAGACGTAGACCTGCTGCTGGTCGTAGGCATTGGCGTAGCGATCCTTGCGCAGGTTCTGGTATACTGAGCCCCATGTGCCCACGTCGCTCCAGCCGAAGTCGCCACTGATGACGTAGACGTTGTCGGCCATCTCCATAATGCCGTAGTCGATGCTTATGGGACGACACTCCGAGAAAATATGCTTTATTGCCTCGCTCTCTTGGTCTGTTCCCAATTTATCGGCAGATGAGACGAAGAGTGCGTTGTGTTCGGGTAGGTGTTTCTCGAAGGCGTTGAGTATG
>JAEZPN010000043.1 GCA_023413645.1 Bacteroidota bacterium | reverse complement strand
GATAGACCCATTGACAACCCATCGGAGGTTAATCCCGATAATAATAGCAACGAGAACGGTGGGGAGCCTGTTTGGGAGTACAGCGAATTTATGGGTTTTGACTTACCTGAGGGTCGTCGCCAGGAGATGGATGTAATGCTTAGTATGATAGACTCACAGGAGGACGAGATTAATGATGAACTCTTCGAGGAGCTGCTCGTGTCGCGCGTTATGACATTCTCGGAGCAGTATCTTACAGACAACACCTCTTGGACGTCATGCTACGATTGGGATGGTGGAGAATATTGTGGCACTCTTATGATGATGGAGGACGGCACATGTTATGACCATTGCCATGTGGGCTGTGCTTTTGTTGAATTCGATGCATTCCTCCATGAGAGAGGATACAAGGGTAGTTACTATACAACATTGTGGAGCTACGATGCAGAGACCCACACTCTCAACACTGTATATAGCCCCGATTATTACAATATCGAGATGAGTGCCGAGGTGCTCTACTTCGATGGCGAGGAGGCATTCCTTGTAGGTCATATCGCAGGTGTCGCATGTGTTGGAATGAATAACTACAACAACTATACTATGGGCATTGCCCACGAGTTGGAGCTCTATCGCTTTAAGTTTACTGATGACCGTGAGACATTCTTCGATGGCTACGCCTCACCCGAGGAGTATGCCGCGCTCAAAGAGGAGTTCGAGGCAATGTACCCAGGCTATTTTTAATGGGGTAGTGATATATCGTAGGGCTGTCAGGCATAACGCTTGGCAGTCTTTTTTATATGCTTTTGCGGCATTGTATAAGTAATACTTATATGGATATAAAATTAAACGATTAAAAAACTATTGCAGATAAAAATAAAACACTTATCTTTGCATCAGGAAAAGGAAATAAAACGAAAATAAAAGAATAATTACAAACCTAAAAACTAATAAGACTATGAAAGATTTGAAAGGAACTAAGACTGAGAAGAACTTGTGGGAGGCTTTTGCTGGTGAGTCACAGGCACGCAACAAGTATACATATTTCGCATCGAAGGCAAAGAAGGATGGCTATGTTCAGATTGCAAAGATCTTCGAGGAGACTGCAGCAAACGAGAAGGAGCATGCTGAGATCTGGTTCAAGCTTCTAAACGGCATCGGTTCAACAGCTGAAAACCTTAAGGCTGCTGCCGAGGGTGAGAACTACGAGTGGACAGATATGTACGACCAGATGGCTAAGGATGCACGCGAGGAGGGCTTCGACCACATCGCATTCCTCTTCGAGCAGGTAGGTAAGATCGAGAAGGAGCACGAGGAGCGCTACCGCAAGCTCTTGGCAAATGTTGAGGGTGGCCTTGTATTCTCTCGCGATGGTGATATGATTTGGCAGTGCTCAAACTGCGGTCACATCCACGTTGGCAAGCAGGCACCTGAGGTATGTCCCGTATGTGTTCATCCTAAGGCATACTTCCAGATTAAGGCAGAAAACTATTAATTTGTTGTGATAATAGCCCATCTACTGCCGCTAACGAAATATCTCGGCAATGGGCAGTACGCTTTAGTACAGCCCATCGCCTCGAATTTCGCCGAGCGTTGTATCTGAACTATTCTAACAACAAATAACTACTAATGAAGGGGGCGGCAAGCACAATTCTTGCTCCGCCCCCTTACTCACAACCATAAGCTATGGATATTCTACCCATACTCCTTATACCATTCGCTGGTACTGTAATAGGCTCGGCTTTCGTATTCCTCACGCGCGATAAGGTGTCGTCACGTGTGCAGAATGCGCTTTTGGGCTTTGCGGCGGGTGTCATGGTGGCAGCCTCCGTATGGTCGCTAATAATGCCTGCCATTGATCTTTCAGACCACCTCGGTAAGCTCAACTGGATGCCCCCTGCCGTGGGCATACTCCTCGGCATGCTCTTTCTGCTTGCCCTCGATAGCCTTGTGCCACATATGCACCCCACTGGTGACTCTGCCGAAGGTCCACAATCAAAACTCGGCCGTCGCCCAATGCTTATGCTCGCCGTAACGCTCCACAACATCCCCGAGGGTATGGCTGTAGGTGCCGTAATAGCGGGTGCTATGCAGGGCAATTCGGGCATCACCATTGCCGCAGCTACGGCACTCGCAGTAGGTATGGCGATACAGAATATCCCCGAGGGAGCAATTATCTCGCTCCCCCTACGTGCTGATGGTGCATCACGCCGCAAGGCATTTGGCTATGGTGCTCTATCGGGCATCGTAGAGCCCATCTCAGCAGCCCTCATGATACTCCTGTTCGAGCATATATCACCCCTTTTGCCATATCTTCTGGCATTCTCGGCGGGTGCCATGCTCTATGTCGTAGTTGAGGAACTTATACCCGAGACACAGCGTGGCAAGCACTCCAACATAGGCACCGTAGCTTTTGCCATAGGATTTATTATTATGATGATTCTCGATGTGGCATTAGGGTAGTAGTACCCCCCCTAAAATAAATATGGCGTTGACTCCGAGTGAGCCAACGCCATATTTATATGCTTTAGTTGTGATTATTACTCCTCAACAACCTCTGCGGGAGTAACCTTGATAAGCTCAACCTTGAACTCCAAAGCCTCGTTAGGACCGATATCCTGGCCTGCGCCACGTGTGCCATATGCGAGCTCTGATGGAATCCACAAGGTGATCTGGCCACCCTCGCCAACGAGCTTCATACCCTCAGTCCAACCCTTGATAACCTGGTTGAGGCCGAATGAGATGCTCTCGCCACGCTCGTAGCTTGAGTCGAATACCTTGCCGTCGCGAGTCTTACCCTCGTAGTTTACCTCTACAATGTCTGTATCCTCAGTAGCGAATACGTCGTTACCCTGGCGGTCGATGCGATAGAGAAGGCCTGACTCAGTCTTTACTACACCCTTCTTCTTCTCGATCTTTGAGAGCCACTGTGCAGATGCCTCCTTAGCATCCTCAGCCTTCTTAATCATCTTCTCCTGCTGCTTCTGCATCATCTCAATCTGAAGGTTTCGGAGCTCCATCTGGATATCTGTGCTAGTCATAAGCAACTGTGAGTCGATGAACTCCATAGCTGCCATGTTATCCATCTCTTCGATACCCTCAATGTTTAGTGCTGCACCATCGTTGAAACCCTTGAGCCACCAACCCATGCTGAGGTCATCAACATCGATGAGTGATGCACCCATCTGTGAACCCAATGTAGTTGTAATGAACTTCTTAGTGTACTCCTCGTCATAGAGAGCGGGAATCTCGGGCAAATCCTCAGTCATGCCACCAGCCTCCATAGCCTCACGTGTATTCTTAGCCTGCATGTAAGGCATTACGCGTGTGTAGTAGAACATCTGGAACTTACCGCCGTTCTCCTGGAGCTTCTCGTCCTCAACATCACCATTGAGGTAGAAATCAATAGCTGCATCCTGAAGGTCTTCCTTTGCAAGATCTAGATCCTTAAACTGGAATACATAGCCCATACCCATATTAGCACCGAGAGAGTAAGAACGCTTGTTAATATTCTCAGCAAGCTCCTCGCTGCTCATCTTCTCGATGCGAGCAGCCTCAGCCTTGATTGCCTTAACCTCCTTGTTCTCCTCAGTCTGGTTGTTGCAAGCCAAAGCTGTCAATGACATGGCGATAACGCCCATTGCAAAAAATAGTTTTTTCATCTTTGATTTTTTTAGTTTGTTATAATGATTATTTTTCTGTCTCTACATTATCATTTAACGTTGTATCAGCTGATAAATTGTCCTCCGATGCAACATTTGTGCCCTGCTCATCTGCAAAGGCATCCTCTTCGTCCTCTACTATGTCATCGTCCTCCACGGGGAGCTCGATCTCCTCGTCGTCAACGATGAGTGTAACGGTGTAGCGATCCTTGCCGTGGTAGTCTACCATATCCTCGATTACCACGTTGTTGATAGAGAATGCACCCTCAGGCATATCCTGGTGGTTGAAGCCCATATACTCCATAATAGTGCGGTTGCGGTGCTCCATAAGCTGCACCATCTGCGACTCCACAACATCACCATAGAGCGTCATCGCCTTCTCCGCAGTCTTCATCTTATTGGGGTCGAAGCCACGCTCTGTGAGCAACGAGTCGGCATAGGCGATAACATCCTTGTTCGACATCTTAGTATCGTTGATGCGCGAGAATGCCAACATATCCAAGTAACCCTGCTCGTCGCCCTGCGTATGGTTGTAGTAGGCGATCTTGAGGTTGAGGTTTGCCAAGCGCTGTGCAGCACGATTGTAGTTGACACGCTGTGTGAGGCGTACACGCACGTTGTCATCCTCCTTTAGTGCTTCAGCCATCTTGTCGAGGCGTGCGTAGTGCTCCGAACCGAGACCTGGCTCCAAGAGGTCGAGGTTTATATGCTGGTAGGCATCCTGCTTGTTGCCCGCCATAAGCTCGAAGGGCGAAACAGCAATCTTAAGCATAAGACCACCCACAGCCTTCATGATAACCTTACCGTAAGAGAACTTTGGCGAATCGAGGTGTCCCGATACGGGGAGGTCGATGTCGATATGCTCATCCTTATCGGTAAGCACCCACACTGCAAGACGCAAGGGAAGCTTAATCTCTGGGTCGAGCGATTTATCGCGCTTGTCGAGCTTGAAGTTGTATGTGCCAAACTGGTTGATACCGCTGAGGCTACCGTTGCTTACAACATTCTGGCTGCGGAAAGTGAGGTTACCATCCTTGATTGGGAAGCCCGTGAAGTACTCAACGTATGGTGAGAGGCCCACCATGTCGACGTTGTTGAGCATGAGCATAAGGCTCTGGTTGTAGAAGTCGCTGAGCGAACCATCCCAACGGAGCATAACCGAACCCTGCTTGGGGAGCTTCGCGCTAAGCGTAATCTTATTGTTGCCCATCAAATCGAGGTTGTCACCCGAGATTGCGATATCGCGGAGCTGATACTCAAATAGGCGGTGCATGGTATCGTCAGAGTAGAGGAACTCGCCACCCTTAAGGTCTGCATGACCAATCTTGATTACCATATTAGCGAGGGGTGCCTCCTCCTCGGTTGTGGTAACCGTAACGCGCTCCTTAACATCGTAGAGATTCTCACCCTCCTCGGTCATTGTGCTCTCGATGGTGATAGTGGGGTCGTTGTAGAAGAGGATGTCGAAGTTTGTCGAACCATCCTTCGCAAAGATCATCTCCGAAGAGTAACCATTAGCCTCGAGTGATGAGAGTATGTAGCGCTCTTTGTCGATGTTGAGCTCCTCGACGCCGATGTGTAGCTCGTCGGCGAGCAATACCTTGCCACCTGTGGGCGTTGTAACACCAAAGTCGCGTGCTGAGGCCGTACCGCGGATGTTCATCGCGAAGATGTCCATCACGTTACCATCCAACTCGAAGTCGGCATCTGCGATACCCGTAACGCTACCGATGTTGAGGTAGGGTGTCCAGTATTTGTATGTCTCGGCCAAGGGGAACTCCTTGAGTGTACCTGCGAAGGTGAAGTCCCATGTCTCGTAGTTTAGCTCCAAGGCACCCTCGAGGGTTGCGCTATCGTTGATGATTGTCGCAACGTCGATATGCGAGAAGCGGTTGTCGAGGTAGAACGATGGGGTAGTGAGGTCGAGTGCCGTTAGCTCCCAGCGCTGCTCTATCTCGTGGTCGAAGTATGCGAAGTGACTACGCTTGATAGTAATGTTGTCGAGAGTAATCTTCCAAGGCTCGCTCTCCTCTTCCTCCTCCTCTTCTGGGTATGCCTCGTCGAGGTAGAGGAGCATGTCGTCGAAGTTGAACTCGTCGACATTCTGGTCGATGCGTAAGTATGCCTCATCAGCATCAAGGCGTGTGATGTGAATGTGGTTGTCGAAGATCTCTCTTAGGGCCATCTCAGCAGATACATCACCGAGGCGTGCAAAGTGTGTCTCGTTGTCCTCCTCGTAGAGAATGACATTCTTTGCTGAGAGCTCACCCTTGAAGAGCTTGATGCGTAGGTCGTCCATCTCCACGCGACGACCGATAAGCTCGGTGTCGTGCTTCTCGACGTACCACTCGGCAATGGGACCAAGCCAGATGATGAGTGCGGCTACGGCGAGCACAACCAACATAAGCAACGATAGGAGTGTCCACACGATTACTCGCTTAACACGGCCCTTGCGCTTTGGATTGCTATTTGTCTGAGTATTATTACTTTGCATAGTTTTTTGCTATTTCTGCCACTTCTTCGTGTAGTTACGAAGTGGGCGTATCATAAATCCTGGGAGGTACTTGCAGATGGGTATAAAGAGCTTGAACCACCAGTCGGGCACCACAACGCTGCGACGACGGAACATAGCCTTCAAACCACGACGCGCGCAGCTCTTGGGCGACATGAGGATGCCGGTGTTGAGACCGAAGCGCTGCAAATCCTTCGAGAGTCCGTAGAGGTCTGTTGCGATGCCGGCGGGGCAGATAGCTGTAACTGAGACACCCGTGCCACGAAGCTCCTTAGCAAAGGCCTCCGTAAAGCTCTTAACATAGGCCTTAGATGCACTGTATAGCGCCAAAGCGGGGAAAGGCATCCATATCGAGTACGACGACATATTAAGCAAATAGCCCTTGCCACATGTGCGCATATCCTCGCCATAGAGACGGCACATGGAGGTTAGCGTGTAGTCGTGCAGGATAAGGAGGCGCTCGATGCGCTCCAAGGGGGTGTTTAATATGTCGCAGTGCGAGAACATACCCGCATTGTTTATCACAACGTCAAAGACGTAACCCTCGCGCACGGTGTCGCTATGGAGCGTGCGGGCAGCATCTGTTACTGCGAGATCCATAACTCTGCCTACACACTTTACAGAGTAGTGCTCCGCAATTACACGTGCCTCGGTGGTGATAGCCTCGTCGATGTCAACCATGTAGAGGTTGTATCCCTTGGCGGCGAGCTGCTCGGCATACTGGCGACCGATGCCCTTTGCAGAGCCCGTAACCAGTGCCCATGCCTTGCCGCGGGGGACCTCGCCTAAGCGCTTACTACAAAAACACATAGCCGAATTTACTTAATAGAGTTAATCTCCTTCCACAAGCGCTCGGGGATGTGCTCCTTGCAGTTGTGGCAGCACTGCATATCTACCGAATACATACGTGCCATGCAGTAGTCGCGGTGGTCGCAGCCGCTGCGTGTAGCCATGTCGCCAGCCTTGAGCTTATTGACAAAGGCGGGGTCGTTGACCAAGGCGCGTGCCATCTGCACGAGCTCGAAGCCCTCGTCCAACACCTTCTCGATGCCCTCGCGTGATACAAGACCACCAACATATACCAACGGACCCTTCAATGCCTCGCGGAACTTCTTAGCGTTCTCCAAGAAGTAGCACTCCTCGAAGTCGTACTGCTTGATGAGCCACTGACCGAAGAGCGATACGACGATCTTCTGAAGCCACTCGTTCCAACCCATGTAGTAGCCCATGGTCTTTGTGGGGATGCGGCCACGCATAACAGCCATAGGGGCCTTAGATACGAAGCCCGATGAGAGCACGATGCCATCGACACCGAAGGTCTCAATCTGCTTTGCTATCTCGATAGACTCAGGTACCTGGATACCGCGCTTGAAGCCATCCTCCATGTTGTGCTTAACCAAGACGCCCATGCCGCGCTTGCGTGCTGCCTCCATTACCTCCTCCAAGCACATGTTCATAAAGCGCATGCGGTTCTGCAGTGAGCCACCAAACTCATCGTGACGGTGGTTGGTATAGGGTGAGAGGAACTGCGAGATAAGGTAGCCATGGCCTGCGTGTACCTCCACAGAGTCGAAGCCCGCATTGTATGCTGTCTCCACTGCAGTGCCGAAGTCCTTAGCGAACTGTCGAATCTCGGCGTGTGACATGCGGCGGTGGAAGGTGGGCGAGTAGAGGTTGAAGCCGTTAGAGGCCGATACGGGGAAGCTACCCGCTGTTGACCAGTGTGTCATGTTACCGCAGTGACCAAGCTGTATGCCTACAGCTGCACCCTCGTTGTGTACAGCGTCTGTAAGGTCGCGGAGCGCGGGGACAATCTCGTCGCGCAGCCACAACTGCTTGTTAAACGAGATGCCGCTACGGTTGATTGAGGCGTAGGCAACGGTAGTCATGCCGACACCGCCACGTGCCACGCTTACGTGGTAGTCCTTGAGCTGCTGGGTGGGAGCGAAGTCCTTACCCATAGACTCAAATGCTGCGGAACGTATTACGCGGTTTCGCAATGTTACGCTTCCTATTTTGTAGGGAGTGAACAACTTCGACTCTTCGAGTCTCTTCTTGTTTTCCATGGTGTTATATAGTTGTTTGTGTCTAATTCATTAGTAGATGAAGGGGAGGATGCGCTTACGCTTAAGCTCGGTAAACTCCTCGCCAAACTCCTTCTCGTAGCGCTTGTAGAGCGATGCCGAGCGGGGACCGAGGTTGGCAAATGTCCACATCGCGAAGACCACACCTGCCCAAGACCATGAGGCAATGGCGAAGCCTACCCACTCCATGAACTCACCGAAGTAGTTGGCCGACGACACGTACTTGAACATGCCGCCCTTTGGGATGTAGTGCTTGGTGTCGCCAGGCTTGCGTAGGTTGCGGATGACGTAGTCCGAGTGTAGGTTTGTGATGAAACCAAAGAGGAAGACCATAGCGCCAATGTAGAAGTATGGCTTCGACATCCAGCCTTCGTAGTCGCCGTAGTAGAATATCCAGCAGCCCTGCATCACGGCATTTAGCGTGTTGAATATCATACCCATTAGCATAATACCTACAGGCATCTTAGAGTTGCCGCGGATAAGCAAGGGGAAGATGAACGAGCGCTGGAAGTAGTGCAACTGGAATATCGCAAATAGTGCGAGGGGTGCCGCCTCGAAGCGCACGTCAGACATCCACCATAGTATCGCCATGGCGAAGAACACGGGGCACTCCATAAGTACCCATGCCACCTTGTTGGGCACGGGGAAGCCGAACTTGGGGTTGAAGAGGTAGCCATATCCCGCCTCAACGAAGTAGAGGGCGATGAATACGAATACCGCAATTATGGCCATTACGATAAGGAAGGTGTTGTAGTAACCCTCGAATGAACTGATGATGTCTAAAAGCATGTGTTCTAAGTTTGGTTAAATTGCTATACGTGGGTCTTGCACACGCCCGCGCATACCTATATAAATACAAATTTGCGCAAAGATAGCAAAAAAAATCGTAATTGGTATATTTCGGATTATTTTAGAGTGCAAAGAGATTAAAGCTTTAGTCCTTTTGACGCTTTTGTCAAGAAATGCCACCCACCCCAAAGGATATAAATTTCTTGTGAGAAGGGGTTAGGCTTTGTCCATCACAAGAGACCCCTTCCCGCTTGCACTCTCAATTTCTTGTCAGAGTGGTGCAGATGTGGTGATGATATGAAAAATCCCCGGATGGGTAGTACCATGATGTACAACCGTTGATGTTGTAAATTTCTTGTGAGAAGGGGTTAGGCTTGGCCTCGACATGAAAATAACCCGGATGGGACATACTAAGCGTATTTCCCATTCGGGCTATTAATTGAGAGGTCGAGAATGACCCCTTATCACATGAAATTAGAAGATGTTCTTGCGAATAATAGTCTGCTCACGATCTGGACCTACAGATACAACAGCTACCTCTGTGCGTGTCAACTCCTCGAGCTTCGCAATGTATGCCTTAGCATTTGCGGGCAACTCGTCATATGACTTGATGCCTGTAATGTCCTCGCTCCAGCCATCCATCTCGATATACTCAGCCTCTACCTTCTCGAGGTCTGCGATTGTCGAGGGCACATAGTCGATAGCCTCACCATTGAGTTTGTAGCCTGTGCAGATGCGAATCTTCTCGAGGCCAGACAATACGTCGAAGAGCATGAGCGATAGGTAGTTAACACCACTTATGCGACGTACGTGGTTGAGGATTACGGTATCCAACCAACCCACACGACGGGGACGACCTGTTACTGTGCCGTACTCGTGGCCACGCTCGCGGATGTAGTCTGCGCGCTCGTCGAAGAGCTCTGTGGGGAATGGACCCTCGCCCACACGTGTTGTGTATGCCTTAGCCACGCCCATAACGTTGTTAATATAGCGGGGTGCGAGACCTGTGTTTACGGGTACGCTTGCTGCTGTGGGACTTGACGATGTCACGAAGGGGTATGTGCCGTGGTCGATGCAGAGCATAACACCCTGAGCACCCTCGAACAATACTTTCTTGCCCTCTTCTACGAGCTTGTTGAGGAGTACCGAGGTGTCGCATATCATAGAGCGGAACTTCTCACCGTATGCGAGGTACTGGTTGTAGATAGTTTCGAAGTCACAGGGCTCCATGCCGAGTGCCTGAAGCTCGATGTTCTTCTGTGCGAGAGCATCCTTAAGGCGCTCTGCGAAGTACTCTTTGTTCAAGAGGTCACCCATGCGGATACCCACGCGGCTGTACTTGTCGGTGTATGCTGGGCCGATACCCTTCTTTGTTGTGCCAATCTGGCGGCCACCCTTGAGAGCCTCGTATGCACCATCAAGCATTGCATGATAGGGCATTACGCATGCCGCACGGTCCGAGATGAAGAGCTTGTAATCGGTGATGCCTGACTTGTGCAAGCGATCGAGCTCCTCCTCCAACGATGCAGGGTTGATGACCATGCCGTTAGCCATTACGTTTATGATGTGGGGGTTGAAGACTCCCGAGGGTATAGACTGCAATGCGAACTTCTTGCCGTCGAAGACGATGGTGTGACCAGCGTTGTTACCACCCTGATGGCGCACTACGACGTCGGCATCGCCTGCATAGAAATCGGTGATTTTACCCTTTCCCTCGTCGCCCCACTGGGCGCCTACAACTACCAAAGTATTGCTCATAGTTTTAATTTTTTGTAGCCATTTATGCTGCCCGCCATTGTGGGGGTCTCCCGCGGGCATAATTTACGCCTACAAAAGTAGTAAAATTTATTTATATTCTACCAAATAAAAGACTTAAAGTTATCAACAGGTTGTGATATTTTTGGCTTTGGTGGTAAAATGGTGGCGTAAATGGCGGGGAATTGCCACCGTACTCCGTCATTGCGAGAGCCTTTAGGCTCGTGGCAATCTCCTCCCGTCATCGTCATTGCGAGGCTTGGAACAAGCCGTGGCAATCTCATTCGCACTGTATGTCATGCTGAGCGAAAGCGAAGCATCTCCTCGCTGTGTTTTGTTATCCTGAGCGAGGGGTGGTTAGGGAATTTAGGGAGTTTAGGGAGTTTAGGGAGTTTAGGGAGGGCCGTCCTTAATCTCCTTAAATTCCTTTTACTAATTGCTAATTACTCATTACTCATTACTAATTAGTTAAGGAGATTCCCACGCCCCTAATTTCTTGTCAGAAGGGGTTAGGCTTGGCCTCGACATGAAAATAGCCCGGATGGGACATACTTCGATGTATTTCCCATTCGGGCTATTAATTGAGAGGTCGAGAATGACCCCTTATCACAAGAAATTACTTGATACGCTCGTAGTACTCACGTGTGCGAGTATCAACGCGGATCTTGTCGCCAGTGTTGATGAACAAAGGCACCTTAACAGTAGCACCAGTGTTTACTGTAGCGGGCTTGAGTGAGTTTGTCGAAGCGGTATCGCCACGAACACCTGGCTCAGTGTAAGTAACCTCCATGTCAACGATAGGGGGCAACTCAGCCGAGAGAACGGTCTCCTTCTCAGTGTGGAACATAACCTCAACGATCTGACCGTCAGCCATGAGGTCAGCGTTGTTGATGAGCTTCTTGTCGATGTTGATCTCCTCGAAAGTCTCAGTGTGCATGAAGTGTGCACCGAGGTCATCCTCGTATGTGAACTGATAAGGACGACGCTCTACGCGTACCTGCTCAATCTTCTGAGATAC
>JAEZPN010000027.1 GCA_023413645.1 Bacteroidota bacterium | reverse complement strand
CCCTTGTCGTCACTTAGAATCTTACCCGTACCCTTAACATCGACCACAACCTCGGAGATTCTACGTCCCGTTGCAATACTACCGTCATCAAGTTGTCGACCGCGGGTCTTAACAATGGCGTGTTGCTGTTTCTGCTGCGCCTGAACAAAAGTTGGCAACACACAGCATAGTGCTATAATAAGTATCGTGATTCGCTTCATGGTTAATAGTTTATTTATATTCGTATAAGAAGGTTGTAAATATCATTCTACCACTGACCTTACATCCTTATGTTTACTGAATTTTGGTTTTCAACTCCTCGATTTTTGCAGTTAGCACAACTATATTACTATGCTCGGCAGGTAAAATACGCTTAAAAATATCCAAACTCTTTTGATAGTATCCTATTGCCACAGCATAATCGCATAAAGATACATAAACAGTTCCTAATTGATAATAAGACATCGCTGTATTCAGGTTTACTTCCCCGTAAGTTTTAATATAGATATTATGAGATTTTTTATAATAAAATAGTGCCTTTTCATAATCTCCTAAATCTTTATATACCGTAGCTATATTATGGTATATTAAGGCTGACTTAGTATGCTCTTCTCCAAATATTTTTGAGTATATAGACAATGCACTTGTCCAATACTCCAATGCTTTATCATACTCTTGTAAATGGTAGTAATTTGCACCTATATTATTATATGATAAGGCTGTATCAGGATGCTCCAGACCTAATTTATTTTCGCGAATAGCCAATGTCTTTTTATTATATTCTATTGATAATTCATACTCTTCTAACTCTGAATACACTACGGAAAGATCATTATATGTTGATGCTGTTGTGGGATGTTCTGTGCCATATATTTTCTCATCAATTATCAATGCTTTCTCGAGATATTCTATAGTTTTTTCATAATCCCTTATATCATAATAGATGTGTGAAATATTACTATATAACACGGCTATTCGAGAATGCTCTAATCCTAAAATCTTTTCATATATAGTCATTGCTTTATCAAAACAGTCCAAAGAACTATTGTAATCACTTTGATGACGGTATACATTTCCTAAGTTCAAGTATATATCCGCGACACTTTGATCTTCTATGTCTAGATTGTCGCGCATGATTACCAATGCCTTATTAAAGTATTCAATAGCCTCTTGATGTTTGTCTACAATCGCATATAGGTATCCAATATTTACATATGATGAAACTGTTTTAGCATGATTTTCACCGAATATCTTTTCGCGAATACTTAACGCCTTTTCACTATATTCAAAAGCCTTATCATAATTGGCCATTTGATTATATATACTACCAAGGCTATAATATGAATCAGCTATATGATGATGCTCCTCACCAAATAGTTGTCTTCTAATTTCAAGCGACTTTTCAGCATATTGCAAAGCCTGATTATACTCTCCTAAGACATCATAACACGAACAGACATAATCATACATGGTGGCTGTTGTATTATGCATATCACCATAGTGATCAAGTGAGTAGCTAAGAGCAGATTCATAGATAGACAAAGCTTGTTTATAATCTGAAAGATATAGATACAGATAATTGGCTAAATCGACCTGCCAATCTATATTTGCAGGGTCTAACTCGGCGCGAAGTTTTAGGTAATAGGCAGCAGTATCGCGTTCAAGACGCTGACTTGCAATCTCATACTTACGATAGCAATCTTTTGCCACCATCTCCTTATCGCGCTCTACGGCCTGTTGTGCCATGCGGTTTTTGCGGACACGCTCCTCGATATTGCCGCGCGTAGCAAGCAACGAGTCTGCCTTATCGAGCATACCATTAATAATATAGTAGCTTATCTCGATATCGAAATCAGTCTCGCGGTCAAAGTCGATATTTAGATAGTACTCAGTCATCTTATCGACATATTGCTCCGCCTCGTCGTAGGCACGATCAAGCTTGGCACGTAGGCGAGCAATCTCCTCAGCTTGGGCACTATCGGCACTCTCCAAGCTATCGATACGGTCTGACAACTCATCGAGTTGGTTCTGATAGTTACGGCGCACCTTACGCTCGATAGAACGGCGATAGGCATTGAGTTCCTCAACGCTCTCCAAAAGGATGTCGACGGGCTGCGCCTGATATTGATGTTGCTTGGAGATTACGTCCAGATCAGAGAGTGTATAACCATCTTTTGTAACATTATTTAGATAGTATCCCGACGCTGCTGATACACCAAACGAGAGTTCACCCTTGTCGTCACTTAGAATCTTACCCGTACCCTTAACATCGACCACGACCTCGGAGATTCTACGTCCCGATGCAATACTACCGTCGTCGAGTTGTCGACCACGGGTCTTAACAATGGCATGTTGCTGTTTCTGCTGCGCCTGAACAATCGTAGGCAACGCACAGCATAGTGCTATAATAAGTAGGGCAATTCGCTTCATGGTTAATAGTTTTATGTAAAGGTATAAAAAATTTGGCGAACACTCACAATATTCTGCGTAGAATTAGTAAAAATTGTAAGATGTGGCGATGACATAAAAAAAGCCTTGATGGATATTCCATTCAGGCTTTTGATTGAAGCGCAGCAGATGTGTCCCGTCGGTTTCGAGTCAGAGTGGTGCTGATGTGGTGCTGACATGAAAAAGCCCCGGATGGGTAGTACTAAAGCGTACGTCCCATTCGGGGGTTTGATTGATGCGCCGCAGATGCGCCGCTATCACAAGAAATTACTTTTGGCGGAAGTAAATCTGAATAGGCACACCCGAAAAATCCCACTGCTCACGAAGCTTGTTCTCAAGGAAGCGACGATACGACTCCTTGATGTACTGTGGAAGGTTCACAAAGAATGCAAACTGTGGCGTAGGCGTAGGCAACTGAGTAACATACTTAATTTTGATGTATTTACCCTTTGTTGCAGCGGGAGGATAGTTCTCGATAAGTGGCAAGAAGAACTCATTAAGCTCTGATGTAGAGATACGACGCTTACGCGACTCATATACACGAATTGCAGCCTGGAGCACATCGAGGATACGCTGCTTGTTGATTACAGATGTAAAGATGATTGGAATGTCGCTAAATGGAGCGAGCTTCTTCTCCAAGAACTCACGCCACACCTTCATAGTGTTGCTATCCTTCTCCACGAGGTCCCACTTGTTAACCACGACAACGCAACCCTTACGGTTACGCACGATGAGGTTGTGGATATTGAGGTCCTGAGACTCGATACCCTGCTCAGCGTCGAGCATAAGTACGCAGACATCCGAGTTCTCGATAGCACGAATTGAGCGCATCACAGAGTAGAACTCGAGGTCCTCAGTTACCTTACCCTTCTTACGCATACCAGCGGTATCGACAAGGTAGAAGTCCATGCCGTACATGTTGTAGCGAGTGTGGATAGAGTCGCGAGTAGTGCCTGCAACGTTGGTCACAATGTTACGCTCCTTGCCAAGAAGTGCGTTTGTCATAGACGACTTACCTACGTTAGGACGACCTACGATGGTGATGCGTGGGAGTGATGCGTCGTACTCTGCAGATGTGTCCTCGGGCAAGTTAGCGAGGATAGCATCCATCATATCACCAGTACCGCTACCCGACATTGAGCTAATGCAGAATGGCTCACCGAGGCCCAATGAGTGGAACTCGTGTGAGTAGTAGATAAGGTCGTAGGTATCGACCTTGTTACATACGAGCATAACCTTCTTACCCGAACGACGAAGGATATCGGCCATCATCATATCGAGGTCGGTAATACCTGTGCGCACCTCAACGAGGAAGAGGATAAGGTCTGCCTCCTCGATTGCAAGCATCACCTGACGGCGAATCTCGTCCTCGAAGATATCCTCAGAGTTTACAGTGTAACCACCAGTGTCGATTACAGAAAACTCCTTACCGTTCCAGTCGGTCTTACCATAGTGACGGTCACGTGTTGTTCCGGCTGTCTCATCGACGATAGCCTGACGCTGACCTACCAAGCGGTTGAAAAGTGTAGACTTACCCACATTTGGGCGACCTACGATTGCAACAAGACTCATAGTTTTATATCGTTTATTATTTCTCTTATCTACATATTACGCCGCAAAGATAAGTCAATTCCTCGGATTTTGGAAACTTTATAAAATATTTACTCAATATTTTGGTTATTTTATCAAAAGTAAGTAACTTTGAAGGTTAATATGAGTGTAAAGAGTAGACATAGAGGTATAATTGTGATACTAATTGCAGCATTCGCCCTTCTGGCGGGTGGTGCGAAGGTCTCTGCGCAGAGCTACGAGTATGGCTTCTATTCCCAGGAGGATAGTCCAAAGGTACGCATGGAGTGGGGCGTGGGCGTTGGTGCCACATATACGGGAATAAGCAGCGTATCGACAGACATCGTCAGTCTAAAGCCACGCTTGGGCATCGCAGGTCATTTCGATATGGCAGTGCGTATTGGTCGTAACTTTGCCATCGAGACAGAGATTCTCTACGAGGGTGGTTCGATAAATGTGGCGACACCCAAGGTCGATCATAAGGTAAGGACGCGCACCATGGATATTCCCGTGTTGCTCTCATTACGCATGGCAAACAACCACATCAGGTTGAGTGCCGGCCCACTATTTACCGTTATGAGCCGCGCTGAGTATACGCAAGATGGCGAGACAATGTTCTTTGGCCCTGTGAGCCCCACATGGAACGTGGCTGCAGGATTGGGCATAGGTCTTGGTCGCCACATGGTACTCGAGGCACGCTATGTATACCCACTTAAGAGCAGCATCAACCAGTTTGATGGCATAGAGTTCAACACGCGCTCTTACAGAGTGACCGCAGGACTTACCCTACTATTTTAAGAAGTGAATGATAACGATATATGAGTGAAGAGATAGTCAAAGAGATATTGGTCGAGGGTGTTGATGCCCGCGAGTTGTATGGTGCGCAGGATGCCTACCTTGAGCAGATGCGCGAGCTTTGCCCTAAGCTTAAGATTGTGGCACGTGGCGACAAGATTAAGGCGCTTGGCGCACGTAGCGATGTGGCAGCCTTCGAGCGCAGAATGAATGCCTTGGTGGAGTACTACATCAAGTATGGTCACATATCATCAGAGGTGGTATCACAGGCCTTCTCATCGAGCCTCGAGGAACTCTCGGCAGAGCCACCCGCAGTGGATAAGGATGCTATCGTCTATGGCAACAATGGCAATATTATCCGTGCCCGCACCGTTAACCAGCAGAAGCTCGTTAAGCTCGCCGAGCGCAACGACCTACTCTTCGCCGTAGGTCCCGCAGGCTCAGGTAAGACATATACGGCTATTGCCCTTGCTGTACGCGCACTAAAGGAGAAGGAGGTACGACGCATCATACTCACGCGCCCCGCAGTGGAGGCGGGCGAGAAGCTTGGATTCCTACCTGGCGACATGAAGGAAAAGCTCGACCCATATTTGCAGCCGCTGTACGATGCGCTCAACGACATGATACCACCTGCAAAGTTGCAGAAGTATATCGAGGAGGGCACAGTGCAGATTGCACCTTTGGCATATATGCGTGGTCGCACACTGGATAATGCCTTTGTAATTTTGGACGAGGCACAGAACACAACGCTCTCGCAGATTAAGATGTTCCTCACGCGTATGGGTCGCAACGCCAAGTTTATCGTAACAGGCGACGTAACACAGATTGACCTACCCCGCCGCTCAGACAGCGGACTTACGCGAGCGATGGAGACACTCAAGAACATCGACGGCATAGGCATCGTGGAGTTCGACAAGCGCGACATCGTGCGCCACAGATTGGTCAAGTACATCGTCGATGCGTTTGACAAGCGCGAGGAGCTTGAGAATAGCCTCAAGCACACAAATAAGGAGTAAACAAAGTAATTAACAACTAATAAATTAAGTAATTATGGACAAGAATTTGAAAGGTTTGAAGCCAGCATTGGTGTGGAAGCACTTTGCTGCAATTTGTGAGATTCCCCACCCCTCACACGAGGAGGACGCTATCCGCGCATACATCGTGAAGTGGGCAGAGGAGCTCGGCCTTGAGCACAAGGTTGACGAGGCTCAGAACGTCTATGTATATAAGCCCGCAACTCCTGGCATGGAGGACCGCAAGGGTATCATCCTTCAGGCACATACCGACATGGTGCCACAGAAGAACAACGACAAGGAGTTCAACTTCTCGACAGACCCCATCGAGGCATATATCGATGGTGAGTGGGTAACAGCTAACGGCACTACTCTTGGTGCTGACAACGGCATCGGTTTGGCTGCTGCTATGGCTGCGATGGAGGATGCTGACCTTGTACACGGTCCATTGGAGTGCCTCTTCACAGCTACTGAGGAGACAGGCATGGATGGTGCTTTCGGCCTTCAGAGCGGTTTGCTCAAGGGCGACATCCTTCTCAACCTCGACTCTGAGACTGAGGGTGAGTTGTATGTAGGTTGCGCTGGTGGTATGGATGTAAACGTTACATTCAAGTATCGTGAGCAGCCTCTCGAGGGCAAGTTCGCTGCATACAAGGTTACTGTTAAGGGCCTTAAGGGTGGTCACTCTGGTATCCAGATTGGTACACAGCGCGCTAACGCTAACAAGGTATTGTTCCGCTTGTTGCGCCAGGAGACTGAGTCTTACGGCTTGGAGCTCGCTTCAGTAGAGGGTGGTAACATGCGTAACGCTATTCCCCGCGAGGCATGGGCAGTGGTTGTAGTACGCGAGGCTGAGAAGGCTATCTTCGAAGCTAACGTTAAGACTTACGAGAAGGTTATCATCAAGGAGTTCGAGGGTATCGAGGACTCTATCGAGATCTTCGCAGAGGAGGTTGAGTGTCCTAAGATGATCATTCCACACCTCGAGTCACACTCATTGATTCGTGCGGTATGCGGCTGCCCCAACGGCGTACAGCGCATGTCTATCGCTATGGAGAACCTCGTTCAGACATCTTCTAACTTGGCTATCGTTGTATCTAACGGCTCAACTATCGAGGTTAAGTGCTTGTTGCGCTCATCAGTGGATACTGAGAAGGGCGAGTTGGCAGGTGCTATTTCGTCAGTATTCGAGTTGGCAGGTGCAGATGTTGAGCTCTCTGGCTCATACAGCGGTTGGAACCCCAACATGAAGTCGCCAATCTTGCACACTATGCTCGAGTCATACGAGAAGCTCTACGGTGTTAAGCCATCTGTTACAGCTATCCACGCAGGTTTGGAGTGCGGTATCATCGGCTCGAACTATCCCGACCTGGATATGATCTCGTTTGGTCCTACTATCTGCTATCCTCACTCTCCCGACGAGAAGGTGGAGATTGCATCGGTAGCTAAGTTCTACGACTTCTTGCTTCACACGCTGAAGAATGCCCCTAAAAAGTAGTATTGTGCAACAGGCTCCGATAGATAAAATTTGGTATGTGATTGTCAATCCCGTGGCTGGTTTTGGTCGCGGGCTTGACGATTTGCCGCACATAACCAAGCTCCTGCGCGAAAATGCTATTCCTCACGAATTGGTCTTCTCGCAGCATAAGCACCACGTTACCGAAC
>JAEZPN010000069.1 GCA_023413645.1 Bacteroidota bacterium | reverse complement strand
AGACAGATACTCGACCTCGGGCTACGGCATTGGTCTATACTTTGTGCGTAGCGTTGTTGAGCGTCATGGCGGCAGCGTCACGCTTAGTTCTACACTCGGCGAGGGTTCATGTTTCACACTAAAACTTCTACGCTATGGCAAGTAAACGTATTCTTGTGGTTGAGGATGAGGCGGTACTTATCCGTATTCTCGGCGATGCACTGCGTGGTGCGGGCTACGAGGTCTATACTGCGGTAAATGGTGTGGAGGGCCTCGCGGAGTTTCAGCGCGTGCACCCCGACCTTATTGTTGCAGATGTTATGATGCCCGATATGGATGGTATGACCATGGTGCGCGAGATACGCAAGACCAATAGGGCATGCGAGGTGTTGTTCCTATCGGCGCGTAGTGGGGTAGAGGATGTGTGCGAGGGCTTTAAGTGTGGTGGTAACGACTACCTGCGTAAGCCATTTGCAATTAATGAGTTGCTTGCACGTGTTGCGGCACTCCTGGCACGTCACCCTGCGGAGGTAGAGGCATCGGGTATAGTTACCATAGGCGAGTACCGCCTCGATAGCAGCCTCTGGACACTCACACACAACGGTACTACTCACCGCCTTACGGCGCGCGAGTCGGCAGTGCTCTCAATGCTTGCGGCACGTGCTGGCGAGGTGGTAGCCTCGGAGGGACTACTAAAGGAGATATGGGGCGATGACAGCTACTATAACCTCCGCTCGTTGAATGTCTTTATCTCGCGCTTGCGTGGCTACCTCGAAGATGACCCGCGCGTAGAGATACAGTCGCTGCGTGGCGTAGGTTATCGCCTCATAGTAAAATAAAAGCGTAGTAGTGCGAACTACTACGCTTATTTATGTTGCGAGAGACCTACTTATCTGCAATCGTGCCCTCCCACTCAACAGATATGCTATCCTCGCTCTCCATTACGAAGTAACCGCGAATCTTGTGATAGGGGTAGCCCGATGAGTGCTCACCATCGGCAATTACCTCGAGCCAGCCTTCAGTAAAGCGGTAGAGGTCGCTATTGGTGTAGGGCGTGAAGTAGCTCCACTCCCAATATACGGTGTTCATCTGCTCGTTCGATAGGATGTATCTGCCTGTAGGAAGCATAGTGTTACTATCAGCGGTGTAGATGTCGAAATAGACAGCATAACCTGTGCTCTCCTGGTAGAAGGTCATGTAATCGTTACGCATGCCGTCAGCGACAGTGACCATGCTTGATACCGCAATGCGATCATTAAGCACGTATGTTGCCTCGGGCATAGGTGTAGGATTTTCAATCCACGAGTTATCCTCCTCGTTCTTGTTATCCTCATCCTCCTTACTACCCTCGTCATCCTTATTCTCGTCCTCGTTTGGAGTCTCGGGCTCCTCGGTGTTATCGGGAGTTTGTGGAGTGTCAGTGGTATTCTCACACGCCGTAGCTACAAGCATAAGGGCGAGGAGCATCATAAATAAGTTCTTGATTTTCATTGTTACAACATTTAGAAAAAAGACTATCACCCGAGGGCAATAGTCTTTCTATGTTCGAAATTATGCTTCGGTGTTTGTCTGAGTCTCCTTGAGTGCCTCGCGCAACTTCGCGGGGAAGTTACTCTTGATGTCGCGCTCCATAGAGAGGATCATGCTGCAGATTGCACGTGCTGAAGAGCTGCCGTGGCCAATCATAACGGGGGCATTGATACCCATAACCTGAAGACCACCAACGCTCTCGGCATTCATGCTATCCCAGAAGTCGTACTGCCAATAGAGCTTGGGGATGATGCGACCAAGCAACCAACGGAACATGAGTTTGAAGCGTGGCTTGCCACCACCGAGGCGGAAGTTGATGCGGTAGAGAGCCTCAGCCATCTTAAGAAGGCTATTGCCCACGAAGGCATCTGCAACTACTACATCGCCAATCTTACCTGTGAAGATGTACGATGCCTCGACGTTGCCCACGAAGTTGTAGCGCTTGTCCTCCTTCATAAGGTCATATGTAGCCTTAGCCTGGGCATTACCCTTGCCCTCCTCCTCGCCGATGTTGAGCAGTGCAACACGGGGATTCTCCATGTTGAGTGCCGACTTAGCATAGATAGAGCCAAGCAAACCATACTGTGCCAATACCTCGGGCTTAGCATCTACGTTGAGACCTACGTCCATAAGTACGGCGCGCTGGATGCCCTTCTCGGCAGATACTGTGGGGATGAGGGTTGCGAGTACGGGGCGAATAACACCCTCGATAGGCTTGATGACCTGCATTGAGCCAACCATCATTGCGCCTGTTGAGCCAGCACTTGCAAAGCCGTCAATCTTGCCCTCTGCGAGGTCGTTGAAGCCGCGAGTGATGCTCGAGTCACGCTTAGAGATAAAGGCTTTTGCGGGGTGGTCACCCATCTCGATAACCTGTGTTGTAGCCACGATGTCGAAGCTGCTCTCGTTTGCGCCATGCTTCTTGATGAGCTCGCGGATGCGCTTCTCGTCACCATAGAGTACGATGCGGCTATCCTTGTTGAGCAACTTAAGAGACATAACAGCGCCCTCGATGGCAACCTCGGGTGCGAAGTCACCGCCCATGGCGTCGATACCGATTCTAATCATAATTGTTTAGTGTTGTGGGACATATGACCGTCCCAGTTTGACAGAACTTGCATGGTGTCGTACAAGTTCGTATAAAAAAAGAGCACTACCACTTTCGCGGTGTGCTCTTTGTGAACTTTGAAGACTACTCAGCAACCTTCTTCTCGATAGCGAGCTTACCGCGGTAGAAGCCGCACTCGGGGCATACGCGGTGGTAGAGTACTGCTGAACCGCAGTTTGAGCAGTTTACTACAGTAGGAACAACAGCCTTGTAGTGAGTTCTTCTCTTGTCTCGACGTGTTGAAGAGACTTTGTGTTTAGGATGTGCCATTTTACAATATAATTTTTAAGTATTTATGTTTCTTTTTGTTCTCGCAGCAACCCGACGGATAAGCCGCCACTCGAACCCATTTATTACTATTTCTCCTGCATCTGACTTTTGAGCGCCTCGAGTACCGACTTGTTGTAGTCGTCAAGACCCACAACATCGCTCTCCTCGGCCTTAGCCTCGAGTGCCTCGAGCTCCTCCTCCGAAATCTCGGTGAACGAAGCAAGCATCTCGGGGTTACACTCGCCCTCCTCGTGCACACGACTGTAGGGTAGCGAGAGTACGATGCTCTCGTAGATGTACTGTGTGAGGTCAACAACATCGTCGGCGGGCGATATCCACATCACATCGCCATCGTAGTAGTCGGTTTCATCCGAGAACTTAACAACGAGGTCTCCCTCATAGTCAATAGCAATTGGGCAATCCTCAAGACAGCGGTCGCACTCGCAAATTACCTCACCCTCGATGGTGATGTTTAGCTCCAACATCGACTCGCTGCGCACGAGGTTCGCACGCACATTGCAATCACCGCCCTTGATCTCCTCGGTCTCAAACGCCTCGAAAAGCTTGTTATCTACCTGAAAATCAAAGGTGTGCTCACCATTCTTAAGCCCCTTGAAGGCTATTGTATAAAGTCCAATTTGCTCCATTTCAGCACAAATAGTCTGCAAATTTACTACAAAAAACTAAAATCTGCAAATTATTACTATTTTTGTAGCAGAAAAACGTGTAATTTTTTTTGTGATGCAACCTTATACCATAATTTTAGACAGCGATTTTTCGGAGCTTTGGCGCTATAATATCGTCGTAATGTGCAGCGTTTTGCGTGATGGCGAGGAGCTAGAATTCTTGAAGCACTCCTCGGAGATTGCCCCTGTGGGTGCCGAGCTACGCGAGATACCTCGTGGCTACAACGTCAATCGTAGGGTGGAACTTCGCACCCAGGAGGCTACGGCGCTTACCTTATATATATATGTAATGCCTCACACGCTGCCCATGACAACAGATGTTGCGGAGGCAAAGCCCTTTGAGATGGTTGTGGAGGTGTTGCATGGCACCGAGCAGGCCTATCGCAAAAGGATAGAGGTTAACCAGTGGTCGGGCGAGAATATAGAGCTGTCTTTGTAGTCGGTTAAATAATGAGAGGGTGTCCTTTTCGGGCACCCTCTTGTTGTGTTGTATAGGAGTTTATATCTCGGCAATCACGTAGTTGCTGCCGCCGATGAAGATAGCATCGTTGGGCTGTGCCAAGCAACGTGCACGCTCCACGGCATCCTTGACGTTTGCTACAGTCTCGAAGTCGAGACCCAACTTTGTCGCCTCGGCTGCAATATCCTCGATTGCGCGAGCACGCTCGATGTTGGCACGAGTAAAGATATAGTGAGCCTTTGCGGGCAGCAAAGCCAGAATTTTTGATAATTCCTTCTCGCGGGCAAAACCCATGACGGCAAAGAGACGGTCGCACTCGAGGTTTTTGAGCTGCTCAGCTACGAAGCGTATGCCATCCTCGTTGTGGCCAGTGTCACATACGGTATAGGGCTCGCGTGCGAGCACCTGCCAGCGACCGGCAAGACCTGTAGAGGTTGCAGCAACCTGGAGACCCTCGCGGAATGCGCGGCGCGAGATTGTGAGGGGTGTATGCTCAGCGAGGTAGTCGGCAGCGGCACATACGGTAACGATGTTGTGGCGCTGGTAGTCGCCAAGCAGATCGATATCGAGCTCGTAGCCCTTATCGTCGCGTACGCGTGTTAGACTAAAGTGCTGGTTATCATCGTCGAAGTGCTCGACTCCATTGAGACGCCACTCATCCTCCGCAAAGATGACGCGTGAGTTAAGCTCTGCGGCACGCTCAACGAATACCTTGTCGTAGGCCTCAGAGTGCTGACCCACGATAACGGGGATACTCTTCTTTATGATACCCGCCTTCTCCGCTGCAATCTTCTCGATTGTCTCGCCGAGGAACTCAGTGTGGTCGAAGCTCACGTTGGTCACGACGCTAAGGATGGGGGTGATAAGGTTCGTAGCATCGAGGCGGCCACCGAGGCCTGTCTCGATAACTGCAACCTCGACGTCGCTCTGGTCGAAGTAGTCGAAGGCCATGGCTGCTGTCATCTCGAAGAATGAGAGGTCGAGCTCCTTCATCTTATCGTGGTGCTTATCTACGAAGTTTACTACCTTCTGCTTGGGTATCATCTCGCCATCTACGCGGATGCGCTCACGGAAGTCGGTGAGGTGTGGTGAGGTGAAGAGACCTGTGCGGTAGCCCGCCTCGCGGAGTATTGAGGCAAGCATATGTGATACAGAGCCCTTTCCGTTAGTACCCGCAACGTGGATAGTGTAGTAGTTGCGCTGAGGGTTGCCAATATGTTGGCAGAAAGAGGCAATACGCTCCAATCCTGGCTTGTAAGCGTCGCCACCAACGCGTTGGAACGACGGCATAGAAGTAAATAGAAATTCGAGTGTCTGTGAGTAATTCATACTAATATCTAATTAGGGGTTAATCAACAAGTTTATTGCGGCGCTTAGCACGGTATGCTACGTAGTATAGTAGCGCCATGGCAGCGATGTATGTCGCTATGCGTGCCACCCAGTCGCCATACATCATGTAGAATGTCACGTCGTTGCGTAGCTCGATATCGGCCGTGAGCACGCCACGCTCATCCCACTCTAAGCGCTCTCCAATAACCTCGCCACGGGGTGATATGAAGCCCGAGATGCCTGTGTTGGCACTGCGCGCAATGGCGCGACGAGTCTCGATAGCGCGTAGGCGGCAAAAGTCAAAGAGGCGCCTGTGACCAGGGGTGTTGCCCCACCAACCGTCGTTCGAGAGCACGGCCATGGCCTCGGCACCCTCGCGTGCAAAGCCCGCAAAGTGGTTGCCGTAGAGGCCCTCGTAGCATATCGCTGGGCCCACCTTTGCCTCGCCATTTTCGAAGACGATGTGCTGCTCGCCCCAACCCAACTGACCCGATACACCACCGAGGTCTACGTTATAGTTCTTTAATATTGAGCGGAAGGGGATAGCCTCGACGCCGATTACGAGCTTCTGTTTGTGGTATATCTGCTCCACGTTGCCCTCGCCGTTGATGAGGAGCGCCGAGTTATAGAGATCGTAGTATTCGCCGTTGCTCTCTCGTGCTGTCTCGGTTGCGGCCACATTGCCGTAGTAGCGCACTGTAGATGCACCAGCGATAAGCTTCATATCCTTGTTTTGTGCGCCATGCAACTGTTCGAAGCGTGTGGCATAGAGGTTTGTGCAGCCTTCGTCGACTGTTCTAATCGAGGGGATATAGGCGAGTGATGACTCAGGTAGTAACACAAATTTTGACTCTGCTGGCACCTCGTTCATCAACTCCACGATTGTCGCTGTGGGGTCATCCATATTTGCTGCGATGCGCTCGTCGTCGTAGCATGGTACATTGGGCTGGATGACAGATATTTTCACGCTCTTTGAGGAAGTGTCATAACTCCAATATAATGATAATGAGAAGATTATTGGAATTATTACAATGGCGCTTGCAAGGAGAACCTTAGAGCGCTTACGTGTGCGCAAAGACTCAAATATCGCGATGTTGGAGCATAGTGCCCAGAGTGTGCCACCAAAGATGCCGGTGTACTCATACCACTGCACCGCCCATATATCCTCCGAGAAGCCGTGGCCAAGGAGCAACCATGGGAAGGTCATCACCTCGGCAGAGTTGTATGCCCACTCCGTTGCGAGCCATACGGTTACAAGGAGTGTGTATGCCAAGGCGCGTTTCGCACGCTTCGAGGTGTAGTGGTAAATCATCACGCCGCAGAGGTTGTAGAATGAACCTACGATGCTGGCGACGATTACGCCGATGGGGGCGGCATTCCACACCCACCAAATTGTCGATAGGCTCCACAAGAGGAAGGTGAGTGTCGCCCAACCGCACATGCGCCACCAGTCACCGCGTGAGTCGCTATAACTCTCGCTGATAATGAGAAGTGGAATGAGTGCTACAAGGAGGCTGAGGCCACTAAGACCTAACCATCCGAGGCTTAGTAGTATAACGGATATGATTACGGCAACAAGACGGTGCCACGTTTTAGTACACTTCATTGCAATATTATTTTATCATGTGTGGCGTGTTTTTCGCCACTATACACCCTACAAAAATAGTAAACATTCGTCAAATAGCAACCTCTCGGGTGGGAGTTTCTCGAAAAAAAAGAAAATTAGTATCTTTGCACTATACAATTATAGCGATGAGTTCGAAGCGACATATACTCAACGATAGATCAAGCCTTGTGCTTGAGGGTGGCGGCATGCGTGGTGTCTTTACGTGTGGCGTTCTGGACAACTTCATGGATCGTGGCATACGCTTCCCCTATACCATAGGCGTAAGTGCAGGTGCGTGTAACGGTCTGTCGTATATGTCACATCAGCGCGGTAGGGGTAAATTCAGCAATATCGACATGCTCGAGAAGTACCACTACATCGGGTTTAAGCATCTGCTGCTAAAACGCAATATCATGGACTTCGACCTGCTGTTCGATAAGTTTCCCAATAACATTGTGCCATATGATTATGCCACATTTGCGGCATCGAAGGAGCGCTTCGAGATGGTGACAACAAACATCGTTACGGGTAAGGCTGAGTATTTCGAGGAGTACCACGACCCTGAGCGTATTATAGATATTGTAAAGGCTTCAAGCTCACTTCCTTATGTATGTCCTATTGCTGAGGTTGATGGTCGTAAAATGCTCGATGGAGGTATTAGTGATTCATTGCCACTGGCACGCGCAAGTGCGCAGGGATTTCCAAATAGTGTCGTGGTGTTAACGCGTAACAAGGGCTACCGCAAGGAGGGTAAATGCACGTTCCGCCCCTCTTCTATCGTCAGTTTCCGGAGCTGCGCAAGGCGCTTGCAATGCGCAATGCCATATACAATCAGCAGATTGAGGAACTTGAGGCACGCGAGGCGTGTGGTGAGGTTGTCGTGATACGCCCCGAGCGCCCTATCGAGGTAGGGCGCATGGAGCGCAATACGCGCAAACTGCTCGCTCTGTACGATGAGGGATATGCTTGTGCTGCCGCCGTAGAGTTCGTATTGCCGTAGTAAAATTTGGCAAAATGACTTTTTTATACTACATTTGTAGATAATCAAACGTAAATTAATAGCGATAAAACAATGAGTGAAAACTCTCAAAATAGTGATAAACTACGTTGGTATCAGCGACTTGCTCTGGAGATACTGTGGCTGAATTGTTGCATTATCGGATACATGCCACGTTGGTTCCGCTATGGCATATTTAAGCCATTTGTCTATGTCGTGCTGCGTCTGTTGCGCTATCGTCGTAAAGTGGTATATAGAAATATTCGCGGCTCATTCCCCGAGAAGAGCGAGAAGGAGATTAAGCATATCGTAAATGGTTCATACTCAACACTTGCCGAGGTTATGGTTGATACCATCTGCTTGGCGGGAGCAAAGCGCCGTGGTGACCTCGAACATGTAAATTGGGTAAATCGCGATGAGCATATTGCACGCACTGCAGGCCGCGATTGGATTGCTATGGCCTCGCACTATGGTTGTTGGGAGTACTTCCCGTTGTGGAGTCTTCAGGATGCTGAAACTCAGTTTTTGGGTGTCTATCACACACTCAAGAGTGTAGTCTTTGAGCACTTCTACCGTCGCATACGTGCCTATGCCCCCAACTATCATCAGGTGCCAATGAAAGATACTGTGCGACAGTATATTAAGACGCGTAGCGATAAGTATAGCACGGTGCTCGGCTTGATTTCGGATCAGGCAACTAAGCTTCGTGCCGACAGCGAGTGGATCGACTTTTTGAATCGCAAAACCACCTTTATTGAGGGTAGCGAGAGAATAGCTATGCGCTTCAAGATTCCAATCTATTTTGTCCATATTAAGCGAGTTAAGGCGGGCTATTATGAGATGCGCTTCGATGAGTTGTATGATGGTGTTGAGGAGCTTGAACCAATGGAGATTACACGCCGCTACGCCGTAGCCCTGGAGAGCATGATTAAGGAGTGCCCCGAGTTATGGTTGTGGTCACACAACCGCTGGAAGCATACTCCCGATACGCAGTTGCGTCGCTTCGGTAAGGTGACGGAGAGCGCGAATAACCAGGCGTAATAGCCTTAAAATAGTATGAGAGGTTATCCGACGAGGGGTTGGATAACCTCTTTTTTATTCCTATATTGCCCAAAATAGTATAAATAAGTTGCTAATTTGTCGAGATAAATATGACTATCATTGCAATTTTTTACTATCTTTGCGCTACATATATAACATAGGTATGCAACGAGTTGCGATATTTCCGGGGTCATTCGATCCCTTTACAAAAGGCCATGAGGCGGTAGTTGAGGAGGCACTAAAACTCTTCGACAAGGTGGTTGTGGCTATCGGTCATAACATACAGAAGCGAGGTTTTCTCCCCGTCGAGGCGCGCAAGGCACTCATCGAAAAGGTCTATGCGGGTAACTCTCGTGTGGAGGTTACGACATATACCACGCTTACGGGAGATGAGGCACGTCGTGTAGGTGCTACGGCCATTGTGCGCAGCGTACGTAACGTAGCGGACTTCGACTATGAGCGCACTATTGCCAATGCCAACAGATATGTCTATGGCGATTTGTCTACTGTCATCGTGTTGGTGCCAGTGGAGGTAGAACATATCAGCTCGTCGCTTGTGCGCGAGTTGCACACCTTTGGTCGCGATGTCGTGGGTTTGCTCCCTGAGGGCATAGCGCTTAGCGACTACCTAAATAGCGAGAATAACTAAAATTAGAATAAGTATCATGCAGTTTACAGCAGAGATGATTGCCGGATTGCTTAACGGCACAATCGTTGGCGACAAGAACGCCTCAGTTTCAACAGTTTCATCTATCGATGGTGGTAAGGCTGGTTCGTTGGCCTACCTCACAAACCCCAAATATGAGCAGTATGTATATACTACCGAGGCCTCTATCGTACTTGTAGATAGCACCTTCGAGCCCAAGCAGGAGGTGAAGACTACGCTTATCAAGGTGGAGAACGTGGGTGCATGTGTGCTCAATCTCCTTGAGATGTACAATGCTACACGTCCCCGTAAGACAGGCGTATCGAAGCTCGCCTCTATCCATGAGGGTGCAGAGGTTGGCGAGGGTTGCTTCATTGGTGACTTTGCCGTTGTTGAGGGCACAGCAAAGATTGGCGCTAACGTGCAGATTTATCCCCAGTGCTATATCGGTGACAACGTAACCATTGGCGAGGGTACAAAGCTCTATCCTGGTGTAAAGATTTATGAGGGCTGCGTAGTGGGCAAGAACTGTATTATCCACGCGGGCGCTGTTATCGGTGCTGATGGCTTCGGCTTCGCACCAAAGGAGGATGGCACATTTGCGAAGATTCCTCAGTTGGGTAACGTCATCATTGAGGATAACGTGGAGCTTGGTGCAAACACTTGCGTTGACCGCGCTAAGACCGATTCTACAATCATCCGCTCGGGCGTCAAGCTCGATAACCTTATTCAGGTTGGCCACAACGTACAGATTGGTTCTAATACCGTTATGTCTGCACAGGTGGGTATCGCAGGCACAACAAAGATTGGTTCTAACTGCTTCGTAGGCGGTCAGGTGGGCTTCGCAGACCACATCGTTGTTGGTAACGGCTGTAAGATTGGCTCACAGAGTGGTATTGATAAGGGTGTCGCAGATGGCGAGATTCGCTTTGGCTCGCCCGCACTTCCTGGTGTGCAGTACCACCGCTCGTTTGCTGTGTTCAAGAGCCTTCCAGAGATGGCTCTTAAGTTGCGCGAGTTGGAGAAGCGCATGGTAAAGGTCGAGGAGAAGTAGTGTGGAGACTCCTTTGCGCATAATGGGTATCGACCCCGGCACCAACTATATGGGTTATGGCGTTATCGAGATTCGTGGCGGCAAACCCCAGGCGTTGGTCATGGGTGAGATAGATATGCACAAGATTAAGGATGCGCACCAGAAGCTCGCATATATCTTTGAGCGTGTGCGCAACCTTACTGAGACCTATCGCCCCACGGAGGTGGCCTTCGAGTCCCCCTTCTTTGGCGAGAATGTGCAGTCTATGCTTAAGCTCGGTCGTGCGCAGGGTGTGGCTATCGCTGCGGTGTTGAGCGTCTCGAAGGAGATAAATATCGAGGAGTATGCCCCGATGCGTATCAAGCAGGCGATTACGGGTCGTGGCTCGGCATCGAAGCAGCAAGTGGCCACGATTATCAACTCGATACTCCAGACCGACTACCAACCACGTAGACTCGATGCTACGGATGGTATGGCTGTGGCGTTGTGCCACTGGTTTACCACTTCGAATGTGCTCACGCGCGCTACGGCGGGTGAGAAGCGCAAGGGTCTGGGTGGCGATACAAAGTCGCGCAAGGGTAGCTCGTCGTGGGAGACCTTTATAAAGTCAAACCCCGACAGAATTAAAAAATAGAGTATAAACCTAAAAAAGAGAATAACGATGAAAAAGTATTTTATGTTCCTCGCAGCGGCGCTTATGGTTGCTTGCGGTGGTAGTGATGTGAAGAAGGAGGGTGGCGTTACCATTAATGGTGACTTCACTGGCATGGAGAACGTTGCAGTAGGTGATGTTGTCAAGGTTGTAGTTATGGGCGAGGAGGATGCCGTTGCCGAGGCTAAGGTCGGCGAGGATCTCACTTTTGAGCTTAAGACGGATATCAATGAGGAGCAGTTCGCATCGTTCATGGTTAACGACGAGCCTGTTGCTATGATTTGTTTCGATGGCAACGATATGACTGTTAACTACAACGCTGAGGAGGATTCTCTCCATTGGGAGGGTTCGGAGCTTCATACATTGCTTCGTGGCGCTATGGATGGTCTTATGGAGATTCTCTATGATGAGGCGGCTACCGAGGAGAAACTCTTGTTGTACCTCGATAACTTTGTTGTTGAGAACAAGAACAACGCAGCCTCTATCTATATGTTGCAGTACTACTCAATGTTTGGTGGCGACGACGCTCGCTTTGCAGAGCTCGTAGAGATGATCGAGGGCGACTTCGACCACATCTACCTCTACAACGAGCATGTTAAGTATATTGAGAATGCTGCAAACACAGCCATTGGCGCAGAACTTAAGGATTTGCAGCTTCCCGATGCTGAGGGTGACATCATAAGCGTTGCAGAGTTGTGCAAGAGCGGTAAGTGGGTTCTTGTAGATTTCTGGGCTACATGGTGCGGTCCTTGTCGTGGTGAGATTCCATACCTTGTTGCTGCTTATGAGAAGTTTGCTCCTAAGGGTCTTGAGATCTATGGTGTGTCGTTCGACCGCAATGGTGACGAGGAGAAGTGGCAGAGCTTCGTAAAGAGCAACAATATGACATGGGTTAACGTATGGGGTACCGATGAGAATGGTAAGTGGAGCGTTGCTGAGCACCTCAATGTTAATGGTATTCCTTCAAACTTCCTCTACTCTCCAGAGGGTAAGCTCGTAGCAAAGAACTTGCGTGGCGAGAATGTTGAGAAGATCCTTGCAGAGCATATTAAGTAGTATTTAATATATAATAGGTAGGGCTATGAAGAGATTTCTTATGTTGGTGTGCGCACTCTTTGTTATGGGTGTTGGCGCAACCTACGCTGCGGAGGGAACTCCACAGGTTGGCGATAAGTATGTAGATGTAGCGCTCGAGAATGGCGATGGTGTCACCGTTGCTGTCTCTGACCTCTTGGCCGAGGGTAAGTGGGTGCTTGTAGACTTCTGGGCTACATGGTGTGGCCCCTGCCGTGCAGAGATTCCTCACCTCAAGGAGGCATACGCAAAGTACGCATCTAAGGGTTTCGAGATCTACGGTATTTCGTTGTGTGGACCCGGTAGAGAGGATGTGTGGAAGAACTTCGTTAAGGAGAATGCTATGACATGGGTGAATGTTTGGGGTTATGTAGGCCGCGAGTGTAAGGCCGCCGCAGACTATGGCGTGGAGTATATCCCTACGAATTTATTGGTTTCACCCTCTGGTGAGATCGTTGCAACACAATTACGCGGAGAGGACATTGAAAAAGTGCTTTCTGAGTATATTAAGTAAAGTGTTGGTATACAGTAATTAAGAAATGCGGCGATAAAAATCGTCGCATTTTTTTTGAAAAAAGTTTAAAAAATATTTGGTGGTTAAAAAAATATGCTCTATATTTGCACTCGCAAAAGCAAAGGAATGGCTCCGTAGCTCAACTGAATAGAGTACTTGACTACGGATCAAGCGGTTCCAGGTTTGAATCCTGGCGGAGTCACAAAGCGGTAATCGAAAGGTTACC